>JAPWVB010000014.1 GCA_028275205.1 Candidatus Acetothermia bacterium | reverse complement strand
CTATCAGCTCTGGGTGGACGCCGTCTGGAAGCTGGGCGGGGTGGAGCTTTCGAGCTCCGCTGTCTTCTCTGTGAAATATCTCAACGCCCTGTCGGCAGGGCTCACAGTGAGGTTCTGAAGGAGGCCATCCATGAAAAATATTCTCCGACTCTTGAGTTTCACGGGTCTTCTGCTCTGTCTAGGGGCTTTGTATGCCTCCGCTGTCCCTGCAGGGTTCCAGGAGTTCTATCTGCCCCTTCCTGCAGTCGATTCACGCTCGATCTTTGTGAACATTGATAACGACCCGGCAGTGAGCTCGGGGATGCATTATGTCATTGGGGTGACGGCCAGCGCGAATAACACCACCGTCTACTACGATCACTGGGAGAATGGCCTTCTGACGGGAGCCGCTGGCGATGAGATAATCACCTTAAATCAGGGGCAATTTTACGTATTTGAGAGCAGCAACATTCCTACAAGCCCTCGAGGGACTGCAACGTACTATGACGGTGGGGATCGGCTCTTCATTGCCGGAAGCCTCCTGCAAGTCGTGGTATCAATATGGCCGGAGTCTCCCGGAACCGTCTTCACCGACGCTTGGGAGGTCTATCCCATCCAAGCTTGGGAGACGCAGTATGTCTCCCCTGTTGGGGAGAACCTCGCTGGGAGCTATCCGGACTTCACCAAGGTCTGGCTACTCGTGATGTCAGGTGCAGATGGCAACTCAGTTCAAATTACCGATCCCGCAGGACCGGGGCTGTCCACAACGCTCAATCGAGGCCAGACGGTCACTTACGAGGTGCGCGGCGCAGGCACTACGGTGACTGCTACGCAGCCCGTTCAGGTGCACATGATGACCGGGAGATTCCGTAGCGGGACGGCTTCTGAGATGCGTGGCTACACTCTTGTCCCGCGGTCCTACTGGTCCAACGAATATATCGCCCCTGTGCCGAGCTGGACAGGTCCCACTGCCAATACGAACCTGCTCATCTACAATCCCAATCCCTCCACGATCACGATCAATTTTGAGGACAAGAGCGGCTCTGGGTCGTTCACTGTCCCTGCAGGAGCCGTGAAGGATTATCGCACTGGCGCGGGACGCTATGTCCCGGTCAATTCGGGTGCTCGCTTGCAGTCCAGTGATATATTCTGGGCTATCGCCATGTGCGATACAGGGTCGGCGACATACGATTGGGGCTATGCCCTCATACCCGTCGAATTCTTGACGACTGATAACTACATCAGTTGGGCCCCCGGTACGGGAGCTAAACCGCCCACAGCCAATGGGTCGCCAGTATACATAACAGCGATGGAGGATAACACGACGGTCTTTATAGACTATGGCCCCAATGACGGGGTCTTCGATGTGACGTATACTCTGAACAAACTAGATGCAATCCAAGTGCGAGATCCTGACAACGACAACTCGGGGATGCACATTGTTAGCAACAAGCTCATTGCCATAGCGTGGGGGGAGAGCCCCAATTATGCCGGCACTGGCACACCCTATTTGGATGCGGGCTATACGACGCTGCCCCTGCCAACCGAATGGATTGATGTCGCCCTAGAGGTAGATAAAACTGTCCTTCCTGAAGAGGTCCAGATTGAGGACGAAGCGCAGTTCACTATTGTTATCAGCGTGCCGTCTACTGCTGGGGCAGCGATGACCAACATTGATCTTGTCGATGTGCTACCCCCAGGCTGGGAATACGTCTCAGGGAGCGGTACCCCATCCGACCCCACGTCAATTAGCGGCAACTTGAGTAGCGGCTACACCCTAACATGGGATGCTAATTGGACTATCAATCCGGGATCGTCCCAAGTGGTCTCTTTCCGTGCTCGAGCCACCTCGTCGGTCAATGCGACCGCTCCTAACCGTAACGTTGCCGCTGCCACAGGGGAGACTCTAGGGACGAGGCTCACCGCTGATGACGATGCTTTCATCAACATCAAGACGCCCGATCTAACTGTGAACAAAACCCATTCCGGGGATTTCATTGTGGGCACCACGGGGACGTACACGATCACTGTGACCAATGTTGGCTCTGGGAGCACGACGGGAACGATCACGGTGACGGACACGCTGCCCGCGGGATTGGGGTTCATCTCTGGGACGGGGGCCGGCTGGAGCTGTTCTGCTGTCGGACAGACGGTCACGTGCACGAATCCCGGCCCCCTCGCTCCCAACGCCACAAGCACTATCACCCTCACCGTCAGCGTGAGCGAAGCCGCCTATCCGAGCGTTACTAACAGCGTTACCGTCAGTACGCCCAACGATAACAACCCCAACAATAACTCCGACGATGACCCAACAAACGTCCTTGCCACAGATCTCGCCCTTGAGAAGACCCATACGGGGGATTTCGCTGTGGGTACGACGGCTGTGTACACGATCACCGTGACGAACGTCGGGACAGGGCCAACCACAGGGGCGATCACCGTCACGGATACGCTGCCCACGGGGCTGAGCTTCGTCTCCGGGACGGGAACGAACTGGACGTGCTTTGCCGTGGGGCAAACCGTGACGTGCACCAACCCGGGGCCGCTCGCTCCCAGCACCAGCACTACGATTACGCTCACTGTGAATGTCGAAAGCAGTGCCTATCCTAGCGTCACCAACTCCGCAACTGTCTCCACCCCAGGGGATATTACCCCCTCGAACAACAGCGACGATGACCCCACGACGGTCACCGCGCCTGATCTTGCTGTCACCAAGAGCCATGTCGGGAACTTCGTGGTCGGCCAAAACGGCGTCTACACGATCACGATCACCAATATCGGGACAGCTCCAACTACTGGGACGATCACGGCGATTGACCTGCCCCCAGGCATGACGTTCGTCTCTGGGACAGGGCCGGGCTGGGCGTGCTCTCCAACGCCCCCGACGATCACATGCGTCAACCATGACTCACTCCCACCTGGAGGCAGCACTGTTATCACTCTTACTGTCTACGTCACGCCGAGCGCCTACCCCGGCGGGGTCAACATCGTCACCGTCTCGACCCCCAACGATACGGACCCGTCCAATGATACTTACGAGGACCCGACAGACGTGGACCCCGTCGCCGACCTGCGCCTCACCAAAGTCGTGGACAACCCTAACCCCAACTTGGGCGATACGATCACATACACTGTGACTGTCACCAACGACGGCCCCAACACCGCGACCAACGTTGAAGTGACCGATCAGATTCCCGCAGGGCTGACGCTCGTCTCGGCGACGCCCAGTCAGGGCAGTTATAACCCCGTCACCGGAATCTGGACGGTCGGGACTTTAAACAATGGCGCCAGCGCGACGCTGATCATCCAAGCGATCGTGTCATCAGTAAGTGCTATCACCAATACTGCCGAAGTGACCGCGTCCGATCAGCTCGATCCCGACTCCACTCCCAATAACAATGACCCGAACGAAGACGACCAAGCGACGGTGGTCATAGCGGGCCAAGTCGCTGACCTGAGCTTGCAGAAGACCGTAGACAATCCCACGCCGGGAGTGGGGAGCACTATCACGTTCACGATCACAGTGCGAAACAGTGGCCCCAATACAGCGACGAACGTCGCAGTGCAAGACCAATGGCCCCCGCTGGGGCTGACGCTCGTCTCGGCGACGCCCAGCCAAGGCAGCTATAACCCCGTCACTGGCGTCTGGGCCGTCGGCACTCTCGCAAATGGAGCCACAGCGACACTGACACTCGTCGCCACGGTGAATGCCCCAGGCGTGATCACAAATATCGCCGAGGTGATCGGCGTTGATCAGCCCGATCCCGACTCTGTCCCCAATAACAACGACCCAGCAGAAGACGACCAAGACGACGCGCCGATCAACGGGCAGCCCGCTGACTTGACGATCACCAAGAGTCACGCGGGAAGCTTCGCCGTCGGTCAGACCGGGACGTATACGCTCACAGTGAACAACATTGGGGCGGGGAGCACTACAGGCGTAATCACGGTGACCGACACGCTCCCCACAGGGTTGACGTTTGTGTCGGGTGTCGGGCCGGGCTGGACGTGCTCCGCTGCTTTACAGATTGTGACGTGCACCAACCTTGGCCCCTTAGCCCCAGGCGCAAGCACCACGATCACGCTGACGGTCAGCGTTTCCGGCGTGGCTTTCCCCAGCGTCACCAATAGCGCTACTGTCACCACTCCTGGAGACGGCGACCCCAATAACAACACCGACGACGACCCGACGGACGTCATCGCGCCGGATCTGCAGATTACTAAGAGCCACACAGGGGACTTCGTCGTGGGCTCCACCGGGGTCTACACTATTACTGTGACGAACATCGGCAGCGGGCCGACGAGCGGCCCCATCGTCGTTACGGATACGTTGCCCACGGGATTAGCATTCGTCTCGGGCGTCGGGCCAGGCTGGACATGCTCTGCTGCTTTCCAACTTGTGACGTGCACCAACCCTGGGCCCCTAGCCCCAAGCGCGAGCACCACGATCACGCTGACGGTCAGCGTTTCTATCGGAGCTTTCGGTAACGTTGTGAACTCTGTAACAGTCCTCACCCCCCATGATACCAATCCCGATAACAATAGTGACGATGACCCCACGGACGTTGTGGTTGGACTTGGGCAGATCTGCGGCTTCAAGTGGCTCGATCTCGATGCCGACGGCAACCGCGCCGAGAACGAGCCCTATCTGCCGGGCATTACCATCACCCTTGTGGGCGTAGATTTCTTCGGCAACCCTGTGAGCATGGCGACTGTGACCGACGAGAATGGGCAGTATTGCTTCACTGGGCTTACGCCGGGAACGTATGTCATCTGCGAGGCGCCGCCGGAGGACGTCCCGTTCTTCGAGACCTTCCCGGTGAGCGGGCCCGTCTGCCCCAATGGCACGATCGGCTGGCTCATCAATTTGGGCTCGGGCCAGAACGTCAATCGCATCAAGTTCGGGAACGTCTCCGATGAGCCGACATTGGCCCCGTTGTCCGTGACAGCCGTTCAGGCCGTTGCGACCGCGCAGGCGGTCTACTTCCGCGCCATCGGCCAAGGGATCAGAGAGATCGCTGTTGAGCTCTTTGATCTGAGCGGTCGGGCGATCTATCGCAGCGGCTGGCAGAAGAATAATCTGATTTGGGCGTATCAAAACGAGCGCCAGCAGCGCGTCGCTCCGGGTGTCTATCTCTACTTCATGTCCGTCAAGGGCCACGACGGAAGAGTCATCAAGACGGAGCTGCGCAAGCTGCTGGTCTCCCCCAAGCCCTCGATCGTAGATCAATTACTTGCGAAAGCGTCCCCAACTGTTCTGGTGCTGACGCTGCGCGAGGGCGTCCAATTCCAGCTCATGGGCCGGGGAGCCAGAGAGTTCCAACTGCAGGTCTTCGACCTAAGTGGCCGCCCCATCTACACGAGCGACTGGACGAGCACAAGCTTGACGTGGACGCTTCAGAACTCCAAGGGCCAGCGCATTGCCAAGGGCGTCTATCTCTACGTCGTCACCGTGCGAAGCCCCGATGGAAGACTGATAAGCACTAAGATTCAGAAGCTGATCGTGAAGTAGATGCGTCTGTGCGCGCTCGCGTTGGTATGTGTCGTGCTTGGGCTCAGTGGATGTCAGTCCGCTGAGCCCAATCTTTTGCGCAACGGGAGTTTTGAGCAGGGAGTTGAGCCGTGGTTCTCGCTCGAATCTGAGCATTGGGCGGGGTTTTCGCGCTCAGATCGCTATGCTGTGGACGGACGCTTTTCGGCGTATCTTGCCCTGCGGGCAGACCCAGAAGATCACGGCGCGAAAGTCTTCGGGTTAATCCAAGAGCTCCGCCCGAAACGATTCCCCAAAAGGCTCTCAGGGTACTATCGCGTCGAGAACTGGCGGCGCGGCACGGCAAAACAATATCTGCAGTGCGTCATCATCGCCTGGGGCGATAGGGCCGTATCGCAGTACAGTAACGTTCAGATTCGGTATATTCTCGCGGGTCTTACCGAGCCGCCGTTTGCGATCAACAATGCTCGCTTTGTCTTCTTGGGGGATCGTGAGCCCATTCGGGAGCGCTGGGTGCGCTTCGAGCGCGATCTGCGCTCAGATTTTCTGCAGCAGTGGGGGCATATCCCAGAGAACTTTGAGAAGATTCGAGTGCTTTGTGAAGCCCGCTACGACGACAAAGAGCCGGGCACAGTGGTGTCTGCTGATGTCTACTACGATGCGCTGTATTTGGGGGATTAACTTAGCGCAGATAGAATTGTACGCTGTTCTGCTGGGGGTTCCAGAGGGCACCAAGGCGCACCAGTCTGTCGGGCAATAGCTCAAGCTCGATTCCGAGCTGCCCATCTTGCTCAGCGAAGAGGCGCGCTCGGAGATTTGCGCTCAGCTCAGCCGTCACGCCCACGCGCCAATTGATACGATTCTCCCAGAGGCGCTGGCCCGTGCGCGTCTGCGTCACCCCCCACAACGAGACCTCAAGCCAATTGTGCGAGACCTTCCAACTCCCGCTCCAGCCTAGCCCAATCTGATGGGAGATAAACCCTTCTTCATCGCGCCGATAGAAGAGCGACAGGCTCTGTCGAGTGCTCAAGCTCGTTATAATGGGCAGCGTCGCCGTCACCGACTGCTGGGCTTTATTCCCATCTCGGCGGAGGAGCGTCTCTAAAGACGCCAAGAGCACGCGGTTCTCATAGCGCACATAATATGAGGGCTGGAGCGTCTTCCAATTGAATCCCAGCAACACGCTGTAGAGATGCTCTCGTAGCGCGTCGCTCCCAAAGGTGAGCAGACTGAGACTGCTCGTCCCCGGCAGAGGGACGAGAATCTTTGGTTCAAGCGACGGGCGCGGGTCGTAGCTTGTGATTGGGTACCCTGTGTCGGGGAAGCCGTCCCACGGGGGAAACGGCTCGGGCTCGATCTGCACTTGAGGACCTAGCTCCCATTGCTCCCCTCCCCGTGTCGGGGAGGGGCCGGGGGAGAGGTCCACTTCAAAAAACGCGCCGTCGGCGAGTCTGTGCGCGTAGAGTTTAAAGCTCCCATCGCGATCTGAGAGAAAGAGCACGAAGTGCCCATCGGGCGAGAACGCCGGGGAGAGATCCACCGCGCGGTCGCGGGTGATGGGCTTCAATTGCACCCTCACTCCCATCCCCTCTCCCCTTTGAGGGAGATCTAGCAGATAGATATCTTGGAACCCGCCGCGGCGCCAGATCGAGAGCGCGATCTGCTCGCCATCGGGTGAGATCGCAAATGAGTCTATAAAATAATCGTGTATCGGGAACTCTTTCAGTGTTTGCATCTGTCGTGTCTGTAGGTCGAAGAGGCTCAAGACCGGGCCTTGGTCGCCCCAGCGATAGCGGGCTAGTAAGACTCTTTTTCCATTGGGGAAGAGCGCGGCGCGATAGACGCGAGCGCCTTCCGTCAGACGCGTCTCGCGCTTGGTCTTTGGGTCGTAGAGATAGAGATCGCCGTAGAGATAAGAGTGTCTGTGAATCTCGCGCTTGATGATGAGTGAGCCGGATTTGTAAGCGTCCGGCGACCTCTCCCCCGGCCCCTCCCCTAAAGAGGGAAGGGAGTTCCCCTTCCCTTTAGGGAAGGGGCTAGGGGTTAGGTCAGTGTGCTTGAGCACGCTTGCATCTGCTGAGTCTGCAACAATCTGTGCCAGAGATCTTCCCGTCAATCGCCGAAAGATTCTATCGTCGTTGCTCCACAGCCCTAACGACAGCGTCGCCCACGGGTCATTCGCCCTCAAGCGATGCCATTCCCTCAGAAAGTCTGAGCCGAAACGCTCCTCGAGATAGCGCACAAAGCGATGCTCTCCTCCGATTCCGGAGCGCACATCGGGAGGAGTGTTCAGGGCTTCTTCAGCGAGATATTCGCCGATACCCTCAAGCAACTCAGAAGATTTTAAGTTCGGTAAGATAAGCTTGCCCAGCAGCGGTCGTAACACCTCCGAGAACCCGAAGACAAAATCAGCACTGACAAGCTGGGCGTACTCCGAAAAGACGCTCTGCCGCACCCAGCTTGGGAATTTGGGGTTAAAGCGCTCGGTGAGATCTCCTTGAGCGACACAGATCGTAATTTTGTTCTGAAAGACATCAAGTTCGCGATGGGCTGTGTCGGTGGCGTCACAGAGCACGATGTCAATCTTTTCTGGAGGGGCGTAGCCGAGCTTGGTGAGCAGATACTGATGGGCTTCTTCGGCAGCGACAGTAGCTTCTTGGGCTAAGCCCTCTAGTCCCGCGGGGAACGTCACGCGGAAGTGCTCCGTGTGGATCGTATACCAAGCAAGAGTGGGCTCGCCCAGCCTCTGGGCAAACGCAAGCCACGGCAGCCCTAGGAGTACCCCCAGCGCCAAAACAGAACGCATGCTTTATTGTACGCGCTGGAGCGGGGGGAAGGGCAAACGGCCTTCATGACTTGCCGTGCTCGCTACTGCGCGTTACAATCTTGCTCACTATTATAGTCAAGAGGTGGATTGATATGCAGCGATGGTTTTCGTTAGTAGCGCTCGGCATTTTGCTGGTCGGTTGGCCTAGCTCCTTCGCCGCGCAACCCCCAGATATCTCTGGGGCATGGGCTCATCTCCAAGTGACGTCTTCGCTCACCAATGCCCCAGTGCTCGGCACGATCAACCTCAAGACGATCACGACCCTGCGATTGGAAGTGACGCAGAAGGGCACCGATCTTTCGATCGTCTTTGAGCCGTGCGCCGTCGAGAGCGAGAGCAGCTCCCCGTTCTTTAAAGTAATCTTTCCCGAAGCGTTCGTCAAATATATGGGCATTGACACCAAGCCCGCGCGGCTCGAAGCCGTGGGAAACGAATGGCGCCTCTTCCAGCCACGCTACACGATCGTGCGCGGGGTTCGTCTGCAAGACCCAGAAAGAGACCCGCTGCCCACCGATCCCAACGATCCCAGAATCTTCGACCAAGACAAAGATGGTAAGCCAGGGATGACCATCCGGGTGAGCGTGCTGGGGATCATCGAGGGCGAGATCTATATTATTCAGCGAGATTGGAACAGCCTGCGCAGCACCGTGCTCACTCCGACGATCATAGACGGGTTAATCGAGTGGGGCAGCGAACAAGTCGTCCTCGGGGCGAGCAACCCACTCTTGGCAGGCCAGAGCGAGAACACTCCCGACCCCAAGCCAGAGAACAGTTACTTCCGCACGACGCGCATTAGTGCGAATACTGACTGTGCCCAAATTCTCAAAGAGCGGGACAAGCTCTTCGCTCGGTGATAAAAAATGATGAAGACTCGATGGCTGCTCGTTGTTCTCTCGTTGGTGGCGCTTGGGCTTTCTCTAGCAGCTCGTGCCGAACGCGCTCGCGTTGTCCCAACAAAGCTCACGCCCGCGGTGCAAACCGTGCTCGCTCAGGGTCGCACGGCTGATATATTAGTCCTGCTCCGCGACCAGGCCCAGTTGGGCGATACACAGCACTTCGCAACGCAAATAGAGCGCGGGCGCTACGCCTACGAGACGCTCACGAAGATAGCACAGCGCTCTCCGATGGCTCTGCGCGCGATGCTCGACGCGCGGGGCATTCCCTACCGCGCGCATTATTTAGTCAATATGATCGCGATCCCCAACGCCAGCGCCGACTTGGTGCGAGAGCTCTCTACTCGAGAGGACGTGGCGCGCATCGAGCTCAACCCCAGAGTGAAAAAGCTCACGCTGTACTATGAGCCTAAGCAAGAGCAGCAGACGACAGTCCCTTGGAATTTAAAACTCATCAACGCGGACAAGGTGTGGGAGATGGGGATCACCGGCAAGGGGGTCGTCGTCGCCGGGGCCGATACGGGCGTAGATTGGCTCCACCCAGCGCTTATCAATCACTATCGCGGCTACAGCGGCGAGGATGAGATCGCGGACCATAACTACAATTGGTTCGACACCGTGGAGGGCTCGCCGGAGCCCATTGACCCCGGAGCTCACGGGACGTTGACGCTAGGGGTCGTCGTGGGCGATGAGCCCGAACAGATCCGCACCGGGGTCGCGTTTGAGTCCCAATGGATCGCCTGTCGCAATATGGAGCCTGACGGCTACGGCACGCCCGAACGCTACATCGGGTGCATGGAGTTCTTCCTCGCGCCGTTCCCCTTGGGTGGCGATCCCATGACCCAGGGCGATCCGAGCAAAGCTCCGCAAGTCATTAATAATTCATGGGGCTGCCCGCCGCAGGAGGGCTGTGAGCCCGATACCCTCAAAGAAGCCGTGGAGCGCGTGCGGGCGGGAGGGATTCTCTTCGTCGCAGCGGCGGGCAATGAAGGGCCCACCTGTGGCTCAGTGATAGATCCTCCAGCCATCTACGAAGCGGCATTCACCGTGGGAGCGACGACGCGCGACGACAAGATCGCGCCCTTTAGCAGTCGCGGGCCGGTGACGATCTTTGGCAAAGAACAGATCGAGCCGGACGTGAGCGCCCCGGGGGTGGGGATTCGCGGCCCCATGCCGGGGGGAAGCTATCTCAGTGTCGGTGGGACTTCGCTCGCTGCGCCGCACGTGACGGGCATCGCCGCGCTGATGTTGTCCGCCGCGCCGCATCTGAAGGGCCGCGTCGAAGTCTTAGAAGAGCTGATCCGCCAGACGGCTGTGCCCAAGATCGGCGACTGCGGCGGGGACCGCCCAAATAATTCTTTTGGCTGGGGCCGCGTGGACGCGCTTGCGGCCGTGCAAGCCGCGCTGGAAGCGAAATGACTTCACAGCCCTACTGACAAATAGAGCTTCGGGCTTGGCTCACCCAGCCCTTGCGCGATCCCCAGCCGAAGCGCCCAATTGAAGAAATATCCCGTCGTCAGCGAGAGACTGAGCTCCGCGCCAAAGCCGACTTTGAGATTTTCTATATCGAGCGTATCCCCGGCCAAGCCCATGTCGAGAAAGACGCTGCCGCGCACGTCATCGAAGAAGATGGGCCAAGAGCTCGGCGCGCGCTCGATCGTCGCCAACAGGAAGCTGTACTCGAGAGTAGAGACAATCGCCTGCTTGCCCTGCTGAACTTTTTCGGCAAAGCCTCGCAGAGCGAAATCTCCCATATGCCCGCCAACTGCGAAGCCGTCTTCGGCTCTCTCGGCATCGCTCCAGCCACCGACAAATCGTACACTCAGCGTGTGCGTCTCGACCATCGGAAGCCAAAAGATTTCACTGAGCATCACGGTCAATCGCCGATACGCTTTCGCATCGCTGGGGGTCTTCAGTTCGCCCTGCACCGAGACGGAGAGCGTATCGCGCCACAGATCTTCCCCGCGCACGCTTTGATAGCTATACTCTGCAGCGTAGGCGTCCTCAGCCCAAGGGGCCGGATGATCGGGCTCTTTGGCCGGATACTGAGAACGACTATAGCTCACACTGAGCTGTTGTGCTTGCTGAACGCTGAGCGCCAAGGGCATCACTGCGCTGAGTCTTTGAGTAGAGCCGTCGCGGCTGTCACTGAGCGAGAGCGCGAGTACGGGGAAGATTTGCGCAATCTGATAGTCCAAGAAATAGAACGGCTTGTTCTGCTCAAAGTCCCAGCCCGCCACAAGCTGATAGACGTGCTTCCCCAAAGCGTCCTGACCAAAGGTCACGATCCCCAGGGACTTCCCGTCGCCAAAGGGCAGCCAGAGCTTGGGCAGCAGAGACGGGACGAAATCGTAGGGTTTGATGGGATAGTTCGTCTTCTGGAAGCCGGGCCACTCCGGCAGAGTCTCTTGGGAGATCGTGACGGGCTTCCAATTTTGCGGATCGAATGGCATAAGATAAATATCGTAGCCGTCGCCGCTGTAGCCCGTAAAAGCTATAGATTTCCCATCGGGCGAGACGGCGGGATCGAACGCCCCTGTCAGGACGTTCGTGACTTTGTAGAACGAACTATCGCTGAGCTTATACGCATAGAGATTGGCGACGCGATGCTCGCCGCGATCTGAACTGAAGAGCAGATACTGTCCATCGGGAGAGAAACTGGGATCGAGGTCCTCGTCTTTATCTTGGGTGACGGCTTGCAGCTCGCCGCCCTCACGAGGCAAGAGATAGATATCTTGATACCCACCGCGCTTCCAGAGCGAGAGGGCGAGCGTCTTCCCGTCGGGTGAGACCGCAAGAGAGTGCACGGTGATGCTGTTGTCAGAAAATTCTTTGACGGGCGTGATCTTCCCCGATGGGAGGTCGAGCTTCGAGATAGCTGTACTCGCATCGCGCCCGATGTGATGGGCAAAGTAGATCGTCTGGCCGTCGGGAGCGAATGCCGCGACATAGGCCCGCGCACCGTGCGTCAGCCGTCGCTCGCTCTTCTTCTCAAGATCGTAGAGATAGAGATCACTGTGGGCGTAGTAGAAGCCGTTGAGATCGAGCTTGGTGTAGAGCACGGAGCGCCCGTCGGGGGAGAAAGACGGAAGTTCTCCCCAGCCGAAGATGATCTCGCGGTCATTCTCGCCGTCGACGCCTATCAGTCTGATCCCGGTGCGCCCTGGCCCACTGTGCCGATAGACGATCTCTCTTCCGTCGGGCGACCAAGCCGGCTGCCCGCTGATCCAGCCGAGCTTCGACAGCCGCACGCTTGATGTAAGCCCTTCGCGACTGATCGCCTCGATCTCGGCAGAGAACTTTTGGCGCAGCCAAGCGCGAAAGCCTGCGTAGACTTCGTCAGCAGATTTGTTCAAGGCCCCCTTCAGAATATTATCGAAGCTGTCGCCAAAGCCTAGGAGAAAGAGTAAGTTGAGCAAGCTCCCGGAATTGACGTCGTTGAATCTCCTCATGCTCAGCGGACCGTAGGTCTCTTCAATATAGAGCAAGAGCCACGAACTGAAGTTGTAGACGAGCAGGCCCACCGGCGGCCAGCTCGCACGAGTGTAATAGCGCGAGATCTCGTCGAATCTGGGGATTCTGTTCTCTAAGACCATCTGACGGATCATCATGATCGTGTTGGCGTCGTTGAGGCGCGACTCGCCCAAGTGCTTGTATTTCTCGTAGACAGCTAGCCCTTCGATGAACGTGATGGGCTTGTTCATATTGGGGAGCACGATCCTGCCGAAGATCGCCCTCAAGAGCGCATTGGCTCCCGTAGCGATGTCCGAGTCCATGATGTGCAAGAGTTCGTGATAGACGAGCGCCCTGAGCCAGCTATCGAGACGCACGTTAGCCCAGTCAGCGAGACGCATCTGCGCTGGGCCGATGTAGATCGTATTTTGCGGAAAGGGTGTTGCCGAGCCGACGATCGAATCTATAAAGTCCGCGATGACGATATAAATCTTCTCAGCGGGGGCTTTGTTAAACTCTTTCTGGATAATCTCGTAAGACTCTTCGGCGACGGTCGCCGTCTCGTGCGCGATGTTCTCTAACCCCTGATGGAAGACGATCACAAAGTGCGGGGTCTCTAGCTGCTGCCAGACGAGCGACGGGTCGAAGATCGTGATCTGGGCCAAGCCCACCACCGAACCGAAAGCACAGAGAAAGACCGTCAGCAAAGCGCGACGCATCATAATAGACCCCCTTTAGAAGTTAAAGAGAAAGTGAAACTGCCCGTCACGGGTGAAGACGAAGTCCGCGCGAGCCTTTGTGCCCATCGCTCTGTCGAGCGAGAGCACAAGACTCACACCCCACGAGAGCAAGTTCTGCCAAATTCTTTTGCCCTCTTGCTGGCCGTCACTGGGAAGCTCAATCTTGCCGGCGCTGCTCACGTGCAAGAAAATGCCCCCTTGCGCGAATAGCTCCAACGGGCGCGGGATCATGGGCAACGCTAGCGGTATAGCCAGCACATCAAAGAGTCTCTCGACGCGCACTGTCCAGAACTGATCGCCCTTTATTGTGGTGCTCTCGCCCGTGACGCCCTGAACAAAGATAAAGTCGGGAAGATTGCTTTTGTTTTCTAAGTTTCCGTAGCTGACGCCCACGCTGAGGGCTTCGTAGCGCAGCGAGAGATTCGTCTGGGAGTAGCGAAATTCTGAGGGCAAGACCCCAAGCTGCCACCAGCCCAGCAATGTGCGCTGGGACATTCCAAGCTCGATGCCCAAGGGCAGGCGCATCGTGCGCCCAGACTCCCACATCACATAGGCGATATCCGGCGGATTTGGGTCTTCCTTCCAGGGCCAGAGCGTCCCAAAGAACCCGCTTACGGTGGGCAATCCCCACGGGAGCTTGAGTGTAGCTTTCAGCCCCGTCTCGCCCACGCGCCCCAGCACGGCCGTGCGCGGCCAGTCGAGCACCGATACCGTGAGACCCCAAACGCTGACTCCGGCTTTGTATCGGATCTGCTGGCTCTGGAGGCCATAAGCTACTCCCAATGACGGCTCCAGCCAGCCGAAGAATTTATAGCTCCCTTCGGCTCCCAAGAGCAGCCCGTCCACGCTGTTCTCCTCGATGATGGGATTGAAGCTCTGCGCCGTTGCCGTGAGCGGCAACCCCACAAGCACAACGGCGAGCAGAATTCCTCCGCGCATAGATGCCTCCTTTGCTCAGTATTGTAAAGCCCTCGTGCCCAGGGAAGCAAATAGTTATGCGTGTCGTGATCCAAGGGGACGTCAGTCCGCGCCACGAGGGCTATCGCTTTGCTATGCTCAGATTATGAAGTTCTCAGCGCGAGAGATCGCTCAGGCGACGGGCGGACTGATCATTGACGGTTCGCCGGAGGCGCTCTGTGACGGAGTCTCTATTGACTCTCGCACGATCCGCCCAGGGCAGCTCTTTGTGCCCTTGCGAGGCTCGCGCTACGATGGGCACGAGTTTATCGCGGATGCGCGAGCTCGGGGAGCTGCGGGGGGTCTCTTTCTACACCCTCACCCCCAGCCCCTCTCCCCTCTGAGGGAGAGGGGAGTAAGGGGTGAGGGGATCGCTATCGGCGTGCCTGACACAGCCCGCGCCCTCAGTGATCTTGCCCGATGGGCCGTGAAGAAGCTCAATAAGCCCATCATTGCCGTCGCCGGCAGCAACGGGAAGACGACGACCAAAGAGCTGCTCGCTCACGTGCTCTCACAGCGATTTCGCACCCACGCGACAGCGGGAAACTACAACACCGAGATCGGACTGGCCCTCACCGTGCTCAATGCCCCCGACGATACAGAGCTGCTCGTGCTGGAGATGGGCACGACTGCTCGGGGAGATATCGCGAAGCTCTGCGAGATCGCCCCGCCCACAGTCGGCGTGCTCACCAGCATCAGTGAAGAGCATACAGCGACTCTCGGGGATTTAGAGTCGGTCATCGAAGCCGAGACCGAACTTTTAGAAGCGCTTCCGACCCGCGGGCTTGCAGTCATCAACGGCGACGATACTCAACTCATAACGATCGCCCGGCGCAAAGCCCGCTGCCCTGTGATCACATTTGGGTTCGCGCCGCACAATGATCTTGTCGCTGAGGAGCTGAAGATCTCGCGTGCAGGGACGCGCTTCTATCTCAGAAGTCCTCGCTGGCAGAACGAACTTCAAATTTCGCTCTTGGGGCGCCCGGCGGTGCTCGCAGCTCTCGCAGCGACAGCCGTCGCGCAACACTTTGAGCTATCGTTCTCGGAGATCTGTCGCGGGCTGATGAGCGCTCGTCCGGCGTGGGGGCGGCTCCAGATCGTTTCGATCCCTGAGACGGCTCTCACGGTCCTACACGATGCGTACAACGCTAACCCCGCTTCAATGCGCGAAGCGATCCTCTGCGCCGCACAGGTCCGCCACCCCGACGAAGAGTTGATCTTCGTGCTGGGCGATATGCTCGAGCTGGGAACGCTGAGCGAGCGGACTCATCGCGAGATCGGGAGATTTCTCGTTACAGATCGTGTACGCCCGGATCGGCTCATCGTCGTGGGGAAGCAAGCACGGCTCATCGGTGAGGAAGCTGAGAGAGCGGGTATTCCTGTGCAGTATTGCTCTACTTCCGACGAGGTCGCCCACATTCTCCCCTTCACGTGCGACCAGCGACGCCTCATCTTACTGAAGGGATCGCGAGGGATGCGCCTCGAAAAAGTTCTCGATATACTCAAGCTATCATGGGCGACACGCGAGCGCGCTTCGCCCTGCTCTCGGTAGGGGCGGCGCTAGCAACGCTTACTCTGAAGTTCACGGCCTACGCGCTCACAGGGTCGGTGGGGATTCTCTCCGATGCCCTCGAATCCCTCGTCAATCTTGCCGGGGCGCTCATCGCCCTGATGGCCCTCAAGATCGCCGCGCGCCCCGCTGATAAAACCCACCCCTACGGCCACGACAAAGCTGAGTACTTCTCCAGTGGCGTCGAAGGGACGCTCATCCTCCTGGCAGCCGCGAGCATCGCCTACACGGCGATCAAGCGCTTGCTCCAGCCCGTCCCACTGGAGCAGCTTGGATGGGGATTGCTCGTGACAGGGAGCGCGTCGCTGCTCAATTTCATCGTCGCTCAAGCGCTGTTGAGCGCTTCCAAGCGCTATGACTCCATCACCCTCGAGGCCGATGCTAAACATCTGCTCACGGACGTGTGGACGAGCGTGGGCGTGATCGCTGGGCTGCTTGCCTTGAGTGTAACGGGCTGGCAGTGGCTCGACCCCCTTATCGCCCTTGCTGTAGCTGGTCACATCGTCATCACCGGGGTGAGCCTGGTGCGGCGCTCGGTGGACGGCCTCATGGACTATAACTTGCCCGCTGACGAGCTCGCCGAGATCGAGAGAATTCTCAAGAAACATCACGATCATTTTGTTGCGTACCATCGGTTGCGAGCGCGCAAGTCCGGCCCGCGGCGCTTCATTGATCTGCACCTCGTCGTGCCCGGAACCCAGTCGGTGCAGGCTGCTCATGATCTGTGCGAACGATTAGAAGACGAGATCGAGGCGATCTTGCCCAACGCCAGCGTCACGATTCACGTCGAGCCCGCCGAGGATGCGGCCTCCTGGGACGACGAGGAGCATCAGACTCTCGCCATGCACTAGGCGAGTGCCCGCAGCGCTTGTTTGACCAAGCTCTTCGCGAGAGAGATCTTATAGACATTATCTCGCAGCGGCTGCGCCCCGGCTACAGCAGCCTCCGCCGCGCGCTCCGCTAGGTCTTCAGAGAATTTCTGCCCTCGCAAGATTTTTTCAGCATCTTTCGCCCGCCACGGAATGGCTGCCACTCCACCCAAGACCAGCCGCGCGTCGGTGATGCGCTCGCCCTCGAAGTTAAGCTGCGCCGCCACGCTCACGAGAGCAAAAGACCAAGTCTGGCGCTCCATCGCCTTGAGATAGACCCCGCGTGTGTTCTCTTTAGGAGTGGGCACGCGGATTTCTGTGATCAGCTCCCCTGGCCCTAAGATCGTCATCTGGCGATGACTCCCTGTGGGCTTGGTGTAGAGCTCTGCGAGGGAGATCTCCCCGTCGAGATCGGGCCCTACCACACGGATCGTCGCATCGAGGGCCATCAGTGCCGGGGCGAGATCTGACGGGTGCACGGCGTGACACCGATCTGCCCCCAAGATCGCATGATATTTATTCTCGCCGTCCTCAGCGAAGCACTTTTCGCCGCCCTTCAGCCAGCAGTGAAAGAGCTTATGGCGATAGTACCAACAGCGCGGTTTCTGACAGAGATTGCCCCCAACAGTTCCCATATTTCTGAGCTGCGGCGTCGCGGCCGACGAGGCCGCCTGAGCAAGCAGAGAAAATCTCTCTCGAATGGCAGGGTGCTGCTCGATCTGGGCGAGCGTCACCAGCGCGCTGATCTTCAG
>JAPWVB010000081.1 GCA_028275205.1 Candidatus Acetothermia bacterium | reverse complement strand
CCCAGCATCTCCTGCCAGAAGAGGGCTGAGGCCAGATGGACCGCATCGTACCCGCGCAGCCCTCGCTCCCACGCCACCTGCGCCGCCCGCCCTAGCAAGACCTCTATCAGCTCCACACGCACCAGGCTCTCCCACTCCCCCTGAAACGCGGTGAGCGCCGCCCTGGCCTCCGCAGCCGGCAGGGCACGGATCCGCGCAGCCCTGGCCAAGGCCGCTGTCACCTCAACCCGCGCACGGGCGATCAGAGCGCTTCACCAGGACGCTGGCATCAAGATATGGAATCATCGACGGCCCTCAACCACCAGCTCCGCCACGGTCTTGCTCCTGCGGACCTTGGCCACTGGCACTCGAGGGTGGAGTCTGCGCCCCGTTCCACGAGACCAGCCCAGAGCGAATGGCAGCCTCGAGGCGATCTTCCAGAGGGCTGACGACCGGCACGATCCGCCCTACGGGCTTGCCCCGCTCCGTGATCTCCACGATCTGGCCCCTCTTGGCCAGCCGCAGGTAATGGCTCAGCCGGCTCTTCAGCTCCCGAATGCTGGCGGTGATCTCCTTCATGATACCCCCCGTCTCTTCAGTGACTACAGAGTACCCCCCTGCGACCACATTATCAATCCCTAGAGGCGCCACGAGCTCGTCTACCTGGCCACGGGATAGCCCACAGGAGCAGAAGGAGCAGAGCCTTGACATCCTCGATCGCGCGGATATAATGAGAGTGAGAAGATCTCACTTTCAAACTCATGGCCTGACCCCAAGGCCCAACAGGTGATGCCGATGCCCCTGGTCAAGATCAAGGAGAAATATCAAGTGACCCTGCCCGCCGCAATCCGCAAGCAGTTAGCCTTGCAAGTCGGCGATCTCCTTGAAGTCAAGCTCAAGGGAACAGATATCGTGCTCAAGCCCAAAGCGGTCATAGACAAGACCCCCGCCTGGGAACGCCTCCTGGCAGTCTTAGCAGCAGTGCATCAGCAGAACCGCGGGATCGATCCCGCCCAGGTCGAGCGGGATGTCCTGGAGGCAATCCGGAAGGTGCGCCAGCGTGGGCCGCGGCAGGCTCAACGTCGTGCTCGATAGCACCATCCTGGTGAGCGCGTTCTTGACGGAGGGCGGGGTATCCTTCGAGATTCTTCAGCAGGGCCGGGCCGGAAGATTCGTCTGGTGCTGCGCCGAGGAGATCTTACACGAGACGCGCCGTGTGTTGGTAGAAGAGGAGCGGATTCGCAAGAAATATCATTACACGCAGAAGCAGGTCAACGATTTTCTCGCGAGCATCCGGGCAGTGGCCCACCTGGCGCGCTCCTTGCCGGAGGTCCACGTGATCGCGCGCGATCCCCAGGACAACACGATCGTGGCTTGCGCCCTAGCCACCCGCGCGCACTACATCGTGACCCGCGACAAAGATCTGCTCGACCTCCAAAGCTATCAAGGGATTCGCATCCTCTCCCCCGAGCGCTTCCTCACCCTGCTCCGACAGCCTAGGGGAGAACAATCCCCTGACCAAAGCCCTTAGAACATCCCCCATCCCCCAAAGCCACAGAGAGAGCAATTCCCCCGACCTCTCCGGCGCTCACGCTCCGCCTTAGGGGAGCGTTCAGGCAGGGAAGCCCTTGCATCTTAGGTAACATTGTGCTAGAATATTGTTACCTAAGAAAGGAGGGCCATGCCGCTGCCCAAGCGCCTCCAGCAGGCCGTGAAGAAGCTGAGCCCCCAACAGCTGCAAGCCTTGCAGGCTCTGCTCGACCAGCTGATCCGCCAGACTTCGCCCCAGGCTTCGCCTGGACCGTACGCCTTCGCCAGCCAACGGCTGGCGAAGATGAACGTCAAGCGAAGCTTGTCCAGGCGAAGCCTGGGCTTGACCTACCGCCGCGAGTACGTCAAGTGCGGCAAGAAGGGCTGCTCCTGCGCTAAGGGCAAGGGCCACGGCCCATACTGGTACGCCTACTGGCGCGAAGGAAAGAAATTGAAGAAGAAGTACCTTGGCAAGAAGAGAACAGGAGGTGGCTGAGATGCTCCGCGTGCGCGTGCGCTATGAAGACGAAGAGAGCCGCGCTGCCCTCAAGAAAGCCGGCTTCCGCTGGAATCCCCAGAGGAAACTCTGGGAAGGGCCGGACACCCTGGCCAACAGGGAGCTGCTCGATCGTCTTGGTCTTATCCCGGAAGCGATGCTGGCTCCCGCCGCAGATCACGAGCCGGAGCGCCAAGCCAAGCGAGTAGCCATGGACGAACTCCTCGGCGAGTACATCTACAGCTTCAGCAGGGAAGGGCGCCGCGTGGTGGGGATCAGCTGGGCCGGGGCCAAGCGCCTCGCCCAAAAGTATCTGCCAGGACTGGAAGTAGAGCTGGTGCGGGTCGATACCACCGACCAGTGGATCGCGGTAGTAGTCAAGGCCAAGACGGAGCGGGGCAGCGCCCTGGGAGCAGCCCAAGTGCCGGCCAGCGAGCGCTTCGCCTACACCATCGCCATCAACAAGGCCCAGCGCAACGCCATCATGAACCTGCTCGATGAGGCCGTAATCAAGCACGCCCTGGAAGAATACCTCCAGGACTCTAGACTCTCGAGAAGCTCTTAGTCCGCGGGCTCTTGAGCTTCATGCAGCTTCCGCCAGAAGGTCGCTAGATCCACGATTGGGATGCCTTCAAACGCCTTGAGGCTCAACAGATCTTCATCAGCACTCACTATATAATCTGCCTTCCCAGCCACAGCGCACTCCAGAAATTTATCATCATGCGGATCGCGGCAGACCCTAATCTTCCTTGCTGCTTTCACAATCCTCGCCCGCGCCATGAGCAAGGCTGCAGTGCCCAGAAGTATCTCATCAGTGATCCTGAGTTTCCGCCGGACTTCCACATCAGCCAGGACTCTCAAGATTTCAGTGAGGATTTCTTGTGAAAGCAGAAGCTCGTACTCCCCCCTCACCCACGCGTGGTAGACCTTCCTACTGAGCGATGCCCCTCTGGCGGTTGCCCCTCGCAGCAGCAGTTGGGTGTCTAAGACGACGCAGAGCTTGGCCAAGGATCTCCTCCACTTCCCTGTCTGTTACCTCCTTGGGGATAGCCGCACGCACTAGCGCAAAGGGGTCCAGCGCAATTCCCCCTTGAGCCAAGAGGGCCTTCATGAGTGCCCTCTTCTCCTTAGGCCCCAACTGCGCAATCTCCTGGAGGATCTGCTCGACCTTCCGCATTCGCTGCTCACCTGAGGTATCGTACCCTTCAGGCATCCAGAAGTCAAGCCACTGGTGCCCAACGTCCCACCGGAGCTGCCCCCTGTGTCCCTGACTAGGGCCCTCGCCCCCCTTACCCTAAGCGGTGGTGATGACACATGTTGACAATAGCGCAGATTGCCGAACGCTACGGCCTCACCGAACGCCAAGTGCGCTGGCGACTGACACAGCTTGACGGCCTGTTACGCCACCATCTGTTCACCGGTGTCAACGGCCGTGTGACCCTGGATGATGCCGGGGTAGCGATCTTTGACCGACTCCTCCAGCTGGAACGGGAGGGGCTAGGGCTGGCAAGCGCTGTCAAGCGCCTCAGTGGGGAGCTCGGGCAAGGAGCGATGGGAACCACTGAGACCCCTCATGGCAGCGGCGCGTCATCCCTTGTCACCGGTGAGACAGGGGACTCAGTGACCCTGTGGGAGCGATTGCTCGCAGAGAAAGACGCCCGGATCGCCGACCTTCAAGCAGAACGTGACCGACTCCTGGGGCTTCTAGAAAACCTGCAAGCGCGTCTGCCCGCGCTCCCGCCCTCAAGCTCTCTCAACATTACCCGCTGGCAGGCGCTCAAGATTGCACTCCTGGGCCGATCATGAGCCCGCCATTTGGCTTCCCCCTCCCCCATCCAGTATCCTAATCTCACCCAACAAGGTGGTGGTGAAGATGGAGCAACCCAAGCCGCCCAAACCCGAAAAGCCCGACCTTCTCAGAGACCTGTGGAGAGATCAGAGCCTGCTGAAGCTCCACCTGCTCGACGGCACGGTGCTGGAAGGGAGGATCAAGCAGTTCGATCAATACAACCTGCGCGTCAAGGTCGAGGATGGCACGGTCTATCTCATCCCCAAGCACGCCCTCGTCTACGTTGAGGTGATCCCCTGAAACCTACAGCAGCTTCCACTCTCCAGGCTCTTTACTCTTGCTGTAGAGGCTATTCGAGTTGACCTCACTCAACATTTTCGTCTATAATCCCTGCGGTGAGTGAGAGGATCCCCGATGATATGCAGACCATCGCTATTGTGAACAACAAGGGTGGGCAAGGCAAAACCACAACAGCGGTCTCTTTGGGCGCGGCATGGGCCTTGAAGGGATATCGGGTTCTTCTTGTTGACTTTGACCCGCAAGCTTCGGCGACGGCCGCACTGGGTATAGAAGCAGAGGACTGCGACACTACGATAGCCGAGGTCATGGAGGGCATCGCGCCGATCACTCAAGCTGTTCTCCCCACGTCTATCGAGGGATTAGACTTAGTCCCGGCGCGGCCGTCTCTAGCGGAAGCCAATCTCTACCTTGTGCAGAAGATCGGTCGCGAAGCCCGACTGAAGAAGGAGCTGGCCCGCTTCCAAGACCAATACCACTTCTGTCTCATTGACTGTCCTCCTTCGACATCACTGCTGACAGTCAACGCGATCGTGGCTGCTCAGTACATCATCATCCCAGTCACGCCGGATTTTCTCTCTATGAAAGGCCTCGCCCAGCTCCAAGACATCCTTAGGGAGATTCGATCTAACCTAGATACCGATGTGCGGGTGCTTGGCATCCTGCCCACGATGGTCGACTACCGCAAGGGGGCGACACACGAAGCCCTCGAGATCCTCCGCGAGAACTTTAAGGAGTTAGTCTTTAAGAATGAGATTCGTATCAACGTCCGCCTTGAGGAAGCCCCAAGCCACGGGAAGACCATCTTTCAGTACGATCCGCGTTCGGTAGGCGCCGAATGTTACTGGCGATTGGCGGAGGAGGTCCTGCAGCGATGCCGAAGAGGTTAGGCCAGAGCGCGGTCAGCCTGTTCCGCAAGACGGAGCCTGAGCCA
>JAPWVB010000080.1 GCA_028275205.1 Candidatus Acetothermia bacterium | reverse complement strand
TGCGCAGCCCCGACCCCTCATGCAACCCATACTTGGCCTACGCGGCGATTCTTGTAAGCGGGCTCGATGGGATCAAGCGCAAGCTGACGCCTCCCGATCCCGTTGAAGAGAATATCTATGAACTGACTGAAGAGCAGCGCGAGGAACGGGGTATCGGATCGCTGCCGGGGAGCCTGGAGGAGGCACTGACCGCGCTGAAGCAAGATCGCGTCGTCACAGCGATCTTGGGCGAGCACATTTTAGAGAAATACTTAGAAGCCAAAGAGCGTGAGCTGCGCGACTATCGTCTTGTGGTGACGCCCTGGGAGATCGAGCGATATCTAGAAGATTATTAATAGTCTCTATCGACGCACTCCGAGGTAAGAGCGAGCGTGCAGCCCATGGCCACGAAGCTGTTGATTTATGACGGCGAGTGCGCGTACTGCCGAGGCTTCGCGCGCCTGGCGCGTGCTCTCGACTTCTCTCAAAAATTTGCGCTGCTCCCATTTGAGAGCGAGCCCGCTCAAAGATTATTACGCGCTCAGTTTGGCGCAGATTTTGGGTTCGCGATGTTTCTCTTTGAAGAAGACTCTGTCAGCTGGGGGCGCGCCGCAGCCCAGCGCATCGTACAGTCTCTGCGATTGCCCGGAGCACGTGTGGCGTTCTGGCTCTACCCAACTATCGTGTCAATAGTTTCGCGCTTGACGCGCCGCCACCAAAGGGTCTGTGGCCCCGGATGTGCCGCCGACAGCTCTGCTCTCTCCGCAGCTCCGCTCACGGAGCACGCTCAGGCAGAGCTCTCTCAACTCTTGCTCAGTCTATGACGCGGATCTCCATCTCTGACGGGAGGGCGCGCAGGAGCCTCTTGCCGTAGGAGCGCGTCAGCACCCGCCCATCTAAGATATGCACCTCGCCGGTGTCGGTCGCGGTGCGGATGAGCCGCCCAAAGCCTTGCTTGAGCTTTAACGCCGCTCGCGGCAGAATATACTCATTGAACGGGTCGCGGCCTTCTTCGCGCAGGCGCTCCACCCGCGCCTCGTGCACCGGGTCGTCGGGAACTTCAAACGGAATCCTCGTGATGATCACGGCGCGCAGCGCCGGCCCGGGCACGTCTATCCCCTCCCAAAAAGAGTCGAGCCCAAAGAGCACCGCATGGCCGTCGGTCTTAAACTGCGCGAGCAGCTGCGCCCGCGGCGCCTCCCCTTGGCAGAGCACAGTTCTGTGTGGCCCAAGCCGCTCGCGCACCCGCTGAGCTGCCTCCTCAAGCACGCGCGCGTTGGTGAAGAGCACGAGCGCCCCGCCCTCCGTGCGCTCGACCACGCGCACGATCCGATGCGCTAGCTCATTGATATACTCTTCTGAGAGCTGGCCTCGCTCCGGCGGCTCCAGACGGTGCACATAGAGCCGCGCTTGCCGCGCATAATCGAACGACGACGCCAATGCTAACGTCTCCCCAGCAATCCCAAGCTGTTGTTGGATGTAGCTGAAGTCTCCCGCGACCGATAGGGTCGCGGATGTCAGAATAACTGAGGGAAAGCGCGCCAGTAGCCCCTCTTGGAGTTCGGTCTTGGGATGGAGCGGGGACACGGAAAGCACCGCTCTATTTTCAAAAGACTCCGTCCAGCGCACGAGAGGGGATCCCATCTGAGCAGGCTCCAGGAAGCGCAACAGTGTCGCACCTACTTCAGCGACCCACGCGGCGCACTTGCGGATCTTCACGAGGTGTGCGCGCGCATCGCTCTGGGCAAAGAGCGTCGGCGATTCTTTCGCTAAGAAATCTTCTATGGTTGCCTGGAGCTGCACGAGCGTTTGGAGCAGAAGCTCGGCTTCAGTACGCAGGACGAACTCCTCTGGGGTGACGCGGCAACGCTCCCAGGGGTATCGCGTGCGCAGCTGCTCAAAGAACGCGGGCGCGAGCGTCTGCAACCGAGAGAGCAGGCTGTGGGCTTTCGCGGCTAAACGTCGGTCGAGCGCCATCACTTCTCGAACGAGATTTTCTAGAGTATGACGGCTAACCCAGCGAGTGAATGCACTAGAGAACGCATCCTCCAAAGCGTGAGCTTCGTCAATGATTAAGATCTCGGCGTCGGGCAAGAGCCCGCGGCCCGCATCCAACGCTAAGGCCGCATCGGCAGCCAACAATGCGTGATTGACCACCAAGAGATCTGCGCCGAACCAGCGCTCCCGCGCACGAAAGTAAAAGCATTGATCGTAGTAGGGGCAATCTTGTCGCAGACATCCCGCAGAATCTGCGCAGACTTCATCCCAGATGGGGCTGGGTGGCATGAGGGAGTCGTATTCACCGGCCTCCGTCATCTCAACCCAGCGCAGCAGCCGCACACGCTCTTGGGCTTCGATGGGGGTCTTGGGCTGGAACCCGTGCAATGAGAGCAAACAGAGATAGTTTGAAAATCCCTTGGCGACAGAGAACCGAAAATTCCTCACCCGCGCCAGCAAGGGCAGATCCTTCTGGATTAACTGATCTTGGAGGTTCTTCTTATTCGTCGAGATGATCGTCTTCTTTCCGGAGAGAATCGCGGGAATGGCATAAGCAAACGTCTTGCCCACGCCGGTAGGGGCTTCAACGAGCAGCACTCCCCCAGCGGTGATGACGCGCTCGCACGCCGCGAGCATCATCTGCTGCGCGGGGCGCGCCTCAAAATCCACAAGATGCTCTTTCAGCTTGTCTAAGAATTCAACGCTCGTCATAGCGGCCCATTTAGTATAGTCGGTCTTGGGTCGCCAAGCGAGTTGGCAGACCCTGGAGTTTTTGGTATTTTGGAGGGATCACTCTCAAACGAAGGGGTTGGTACCCATGCATAACAAATATGTCTTTCGGGTCTTCGGTCGGTGGCAGGGCGGGGTGGACGGCCAAGGCGAGGTCGTCAACGAGGAGCAGACGATACGGACGCCCTTCTCTGTTGCTGAGGAGTTTGGCGGGAGAGGCGGGCCGACAAACCCCGAAGAGCTCTTTCTGTCGGCGGCGTGCTCGTGCTATCTGATCACGCTGGCCTACATCGCGGAGAAGATGCGCCTGCCCATCAAGAAGCTCGAATGTGAGGCCGAAGGGCGCGTCTCCTCTCACGAGGAAGAGGGGTTCCATTTCACGGAGATCGTTCTTAAGCCTCATCTGGAGTTGGAAGGCGACCCCACGGCTCATGACTTGGCGATCGCGCGCGCTGTCAAGCTCGCTGAACAACGGTGCATCATCTCGCGCGCCGTCAGAGGGACTGTGAAGTATCAAATTAATCCGACAGTCAAAGTCTAGAGGCGCTCGATGATCGTGGCGATGCCCTGCCCCATGCCGATGCACATCGTCACTAGGCCAAACTGGGCATCGCGCCGCTCCAGTTCATAGAGAATTTTCGTGAAGAGAATCGCCCCCGTTGCGCCCAAAGGATGCCCGAGGGCGATCGCGCCCCCGTTCACATTCACCCTCTCCCACGGGACGTCCAGCTCTCTGCCCCACGCCATCGGCACCGACGCGAATGCTTCATTGCACTCGAAGAGATCTATATTCGAGAGCGAGAGCCCCGCTTTCTGCAGGACTTTTTTCGTAGCTGGGATTGGGCCGGTGAGCATGATCGTCGGATCTACTCCAGCGACAGCCCAGGAGCGAAAGCGCGCCTTGGGTTTGTAGCCCAGCGCTTTTGCTTTGTCGCGGGTCATCAATAAGAGCGCGGCGGCCCCGTCACTGATCTGCGAAGAGTTCCCTGCGGTGATCTTCCCGTTGGTGGGACGGAAGACCGGAGGGAGCTTGGCGAGCTTCGCTCGGCCTTCTTCGGGAGAAGCGTAGCGTCGGACGCCCTCATCGTGCGTGACCACTCTGCCGTTGATCGTGATGGGGATAATCTGGCTGGCAAAATACCCACAATCCTGGGCGTGCGCGGCCTTGAGATGGCTCTGAAGGGAGAATTCGTCGAGTTCCTCGCGAGAGATCTTCCATTGATCGGCGATGCGCTCGGCGGACTCGCCCTGAGGGACGATCTCGTATTTTGCTGAGAGTTTGGGGTTGAGCGGCTTGTCTAAATCCGAACCCATCGGCTCGCGGGTCATGCTCTCGACCCCGCCGGCGATGGCACAATCGCAGACCCCCGCGAGAATCTCTTGGGCAGCAAAGTGTATCGCTTGTTGGGAGGAGCCACAGAGACGATTGATAGTGACTCCTGCGGTCTCGATGGGCAAGCCCGCTTCCAGAGCGATGATCCGTGCGATATTAAAGCCCTGCTCGCCCCGCCCCGTGACGCACCCGAAGACGACATCTTCGATCTCAGCGGGGGCAATGCGAGTGCGCTCTAGGAGCCCTTGGATCGCGACGACCCCGATCTCGTCGGCACGAGTATCTTTGAAGAAGCCGTCGCGTTTGCCGACGGGCGTGCGCACCGCTTCAACGATGACGGGCTCGCGACCGGCTGGGATCATGCACGGGGCTCTTTACAGTTCCCCTCTGGCCGCTAGGCCATCGAGCAGGTCCTTGACCAAGGAATCGACATCGTTATAGGGGAACCGCGCCTGTCCGCCGAGCTTCTGCGACAGCTCCATCGCGGTCCACGATTTGTTCCCCGCGGTGAATCTTGTCATCGGCCCTTGGGGCAGGACGGGGAGCAGGTCGAAGACGCTCTTGACGGGGTACTTGGCTTTGCCGAAGATGCTCTTGAGTTGGGCTTCTAGCTCTTCGCGCGCACCCATGATGCTACCTCCTTGACCTCTCCCCCGGCCCCTCCCCGATGCGGGGAGGGGGGCAGGGAGTTGGTCGAATGTATTTTGCCACAAGGGTGCGCGATTGTCAAACAGTTCTCAGTGGCGTCTGAGGGCGCTGTGCACGTGATCGGTCAGGGTGTGAAGAATATTGGGGAGCCACAGGCCAGCG
The DNA here is from genome assembly GCA_028275205.1 of Candidatus Acetothermia bacterium. Classification (GTDB taxonomy): domain Bacteria; phylum Bipolaricaulota; class Bipolaricaulia; order RBG-16-55-9; family DRXL01; genus JANXCC01. Next base: position 190 of record JAPWVB010000080.1, on the reverse strand, counting down.
ATGAGAAGACTGAAGAGCTTGAGGTCGATGGGAAACGTCCTCAGCGCATCGAGGGGGATTGCCCACACGCTGAAATAGCTCAGTCCGAAAGCGATTAGTAGAGCGAGCAGCCCTAGATACCCCAGGCGGGTCAAAGTCCCAAAGATCAAGCTATGGCTGACCCCGCGGTGCTTGAAGATCTTCGTGTAAG
>JAPWVB010000079.1 GCA_028275205.1 Candidatus Acetothermia bacterium | reverse complement strand
TCAAGAGCATCGCTCGCATCATAATCCATCGACTCCCGTGGGGTATTCTAACGTCCAAGGCGGCCCAGGCGCAAAAAGACAGATGTCAACCGCTCACGTCTCCAAAAGCTGGCAGGCGTATCTCACCAGGGCTCTCTCACGGAACACCCCTGGGGGTACGATAGAACCGGTGACGGGCTATGAAGCGCGTGGTTCTCCTTGGTGCATCTATTGTTTACGCAATCTATTATCTGGTGCGTCGCCGTTGGCTGGTCTACCGCGGCAAGAGCTTCTACTACATTAAGCTGACCTAGTGCGCGATAATAAAATCCGAAAACCCTACGGACTTCGTGGGCGTGATCCGGAAGAACGGGGTCGTGTAGCGCAGGAGCGTCTGGGTCTGGGAGTTCTCCCCGGCCGTGAAGAGCGCCTTCAGGACGAGCTCCGGCTCCGGCCCCAAGAACGCCCGGAAGAACGGATCTTTGAACGTCGCGAACTTCAGCGTCGCCTTGACGACGTAGACGGTGTACTCGCGTCGGCCGAGCTTCGTCTCCAGGGGGACTTTCTCGGTGCCGATCACCTCAGCGCGCGCCCGCGCAAAGGGCTCCTCGCCCCAGCGCAACAGCTCGTGATAGAAGACATTGAACTCATAGATCTGGCCCACTTTGAGCGGCTTCCCGTAGAGATGATAGACCCAATCTGAGATGGTCATCGCTTGCCCCGGCCAGGGGATGGTCGCTTTAAAAATCCCCTCATAGCTGGGCAGGACGATCTCCATCTGGTTTGTGTCCACGGGCTTGTAGTAGCCATCCCCCGTGTAGTCGGGGCGGTTGGGGTCGAGAAAGTCATACTTGATCGTAAAGCGCGCCTCGCGCAGGGTGAAGTTGGGGTTGAGAAAGCTGTTCCAGTCAATAGTATGAACATTGCCCACCTTGACCTCGACCACTTGATGCAATCTCAGCCCTTCAGGCCCTTGAGTGATGCGATCTACAGTCGTCGTGACGCCGTTGAGGTCTTCGTAGCGCACCCAGCGAGGGTAGGGGTCTTGCTTATCAGCAATTCCGTCTTCGTCGGTGTCGGCTTTGAGGGGGTTGGTGAAGTAGACAAAGTACTCTTCGCCGTCCAGAAGTCCATCGCCGTCGGTGTCGGGTTTGTTGGGGTCTGTTCCCAAGAGCTTCTCTTGGGCGTCGGTAAGGCCGTCATTATCCGAGTCTTGGGCAAACGACATCTGGGACGTAGAGCCGACAAGAAGCAGCGCGAGCACCAGTACTCCCACGAGAAAACGCATAGTATCTCCTCCTTTATGACTTTTTCTGGAAGTTTGCTATCATTGCCAACAGCGCCGGAAAGACGAAGATTGTCACGACAAACGCATAGAAGACCGCGAGCCCAACTAAGAGCCCAAAGTCCCGATTCCACGTGATCGTGCTCAACATTAACACGAAGAACGCCGACGCTGTCGTGAAGAACGCGGCAAAGAGCGCCTCGCCGGTGCGCGAGACCGCCACGCTCAAGTCGCGCTCCTCACGGAATCGCTGAATCAAGTGAATCGCGTAGTCTACTCCCAAGCCGATGCTGATCGCGGCCACGATCGCCGTCGCGGCGTTCAGCTCAAGCTTTAAGAAACTCACCGTCCCAAGCAACAAACCCGTCACGAGTATCATGGGGAAGAGCCCGATCAGCCCCCACACTACAGAGCGCAATGCCACAGCTAACACGACAAAACAGAGCCCAAACGAAATGACGAGCGATTGCGTCAGCGACCTATGGAGCGCATCCAAGCCAAGCTCCTCGACAAACGGGACGCCCGTCAGCTGGGCGGTGATCCCCATGGCGCTCAGCTTCGCTATCACCGGGGCCAGACGTTCGGTGATATCGCGGGTGACGCGGCGCACGCTCGCTTGGTCGGAGAAGCGCATCGTGCCCACGCGCACCACGGCTTTCTCTGACGTATAGATGGGGAGCACATAGGCTTCTGCCCGCTGGCGCAGAGAGTCTTTTGCTAAGACTTCGCCCAGCAGCCACCGATAGGCCCCATCGGGGTCTTCTAAAAAGCGCTCCATAAAGCCCGCGGCCAGCTGGGGATTGGCCGCCCGCACATCTTCTAAGTAATGAGCGATGCTCGTCACCGTGTGCGCATAGGGCGAAGCTGCGAGCGCCTCGGGGATATCTTTCAGTAAGACTCGTATCACGTCCAAGCGCGCGATGTCCCCCGTCAGCACGAGCTGCACTTCATCGTAAGTGCGAAATTCTTCGTTGATCTTGGTATACAGCGCAACCGTGGGATAATCTTGGGGCAGCAGCCGCCGATAGTCTACTGTATATGTTTGGAACGCTCGGCCCTCAAAGTAGCCCGCAGCTCCCAGCATCAGCCCGATGAGTATGACGGCGAGCATCGCTGCGGGAGCGCGCAGCAGTTTTGCGTAGCGACTGAGCCCGAGGCTGAGCAAGCTCGCCTGGGGGTGCGCAAAGAATCTTCGAGCGCTGGGCCAGAGCTCTGCCCTTGGCCCCTCTGGGAAGATCTGTTTCAGCGCGGGTATGAGCGTCATCGTTATTATGAGCGCGCTGATCACCGAGACGGCGGAGAGCAACCCGAACCATCGGATGGGCGGGCTTGGGGCAAAGAAGAGCGCCGTAAACCCTACAGCTGTCGTGATCGTCGTCAGCACTATCGCGCGTCCCGTGCGCGTCAGGGCAATGCGAATCGCTTGTGGCCCTGGATGCTTCTTGCAGCGCTCCTCCTCGTATCGGTGCAGCAAGTGAATGGCATAATCGTCGCCGATGCCCATCAAGAGCGGAAAGACCGCGGCCATCAAGAAGTTCACAGGAACCCCTAAGAAGCCGAGCAGCCCAAACGCCCACACCCCCGACAGCCCCACAACCCCAAGCGTCAGATAGAGGCTCGCCAAGGGCTTGTACGTCACGAGCACCAAGAGCGCTACCGCCCCAGTCAGCGCAAGATCAACGGGCAGAGCAGCCCCAGAGAAGAGCTCTGGGCTGAAGGAGACCGCGCTCACTCCCACGATCAAGAGCAAGACCAACCCTAGCTCCCACGGGCGCGTCAGCCGGAAGACCCACAAGAGCGTCAACGCGATCAACGCGAAGACCAGTGGAGTGAGATAGCGAATATCGCGCCCTGTGGTCTGATTGAAGACATCGAGCGTCTCGCCGTAGCTGACCACGCCGATCTCAAGGGCTTGAGCATTCTCTTGGATGGGCTTGAGCGCGTCGAGGGCGCGGCGCGAAACTTCGATAAGATCAGCATCCTTGGCGATCGTGGCCGTCGCCAAGGCCGTGCCCGCCAGCGACGTGAATTTTTTCACTAAAGCCATGCGCTGGAACGTCATGCGGATGATCTCTTGGAACGAATACCCCAGCTCGTCGCCATCGGTGGGCAGGCTATAGAAGCGTCGGTCGCCGCCGTGCAGCTCGGCGCGAACGAACCTGACAAAGTCGGGAATCCCCTGGACGGAGACGATCCCCGGCACGGAGCGCAGGGCTTGCAGCACGGCCTCCATCTCGATGATAGCTTGTGGGGATTCGATCGTAAAATGCTCTTTGGGGGCAAAGCGCACGGCGATGACGTGCGCAAAGCTCGCTACCCCAAAGTCGCGCTCGACCTCGCGGAAGAGCCGCACCGTAGGGTGATCGGGAAGAAACTCTTGCGGGTCGTTAGCGACTCTCAGTCTGCTCAACCCCACGGCACAGAGGGCCGTGATCAGCCCGATCACGAGCAGAACGAGCCACGGCCCTCGTGCCTTCTCAAAGACGCCCATAGAGCATTAAGACGGCATCGTCAGGAGCAACAGTCCCACGACGCCGCGCAGATCAGTGCGCACCTCAAAGTCGAGTATGCGCCCACTGAGCGTTCGGCTGACAAGCTCCGCGCGATAGAGGTCTTGGGCAAGATAGCTGCTCTTGCCCGTCAGGAGATTGTTCAGCGCGGCCTGGGCAGCAGCTTCGGTAGTGAAGCGAATCTGGAAGCGCACCCGCGCCGCCGCCCCCTCGAAGAAGATCGCGTAGCTCATGACCTCTTCGTTCTGTTCAACAGGCTTGTCTTTGGCAATATCCGTGCGGCGCACGAACGCTATAGATCCTCCACGGGTCGCATACGCGGCGATGAACTCATCGAAGATCCCGATACGCCCATGCAGACGAGCCACGACGCGTTCCGCCGAAGCCTTCAGACGATCCCGATTGGGGGGAGCGCCGAGCCCGACCTCGGTGCCAAACCATAACTGAGTCGCCAACGGAATATACGCCCACTCGATGGGGATCGGGCCGAAGACTCCTCCAGTAAAGACCACGGGAATGCCGTTCATCTCGACCAAATCCCAGTGAGTATAGGGGGAGTTGGGCGCGCCCACGGCAGCCTTCAGCCCCTGTAGCGCCCCAAATGTTTGAGGGAAGGGCGCCCCATCAATCACCGAGAAGCTTGAGAGATTGGGCCCGGCCCCATGCGCCACCCACGGGAGCTTCTGCGCATCAAGCCGGAAGAGCTCGATGGCCTGACGAATCCCGTTGAGAGGGTGTCGCGCCGCCCCCAACGGCCCCATCACGCCCTCGCGCAACGTCGCATCGCGCAACAGCAGCGCGATATCTGCGGCCAAGACCCGCGTGTACCCTTCCGGGTACTGCACTACAATCTCGTCCAGCTTCACGCCGGTGGGCTGCGTCCATCCTGGCCCACCGACCCCGACGACCACCGCGCTCGCCAGCGCGAGCACGAGCAGCACTCTTGTGAGCATATCGCTCCTCCTTTATTTTAAGAAGGCGCGCAGCACGCGCCCCGATTCCTCTCGAAGCTTTTCGATATCCCGCCCCGCGACCGCCCAAAAGAGCAAGCCATGCGCATGCGTCGCGACAAAATCCACGAACGATTCCAAGGAGAGCCTACGCGCCGCCAATGGCTTGGCTACCCTTCCCTTGAGTTGAGCCAGCCACTCCCGATGCTTGCTCGCAAATATCTGCCGCGCGCGCTGTGGCCCCCCTTTGGGCGCTGCCAAGATCATCTGAATGACCTGAAAGAGCTCCGGCTGGCGCTGATAGTGCTCTAGGAGATTTGTAACAATACTTTCAGCAATCGCGAGCGGGTCCTCTAGA
>JAPWVB010000078.1 GCA_028275205.1 Candidatus Acetothermia bacterium | reverse complement strand
CTAGTGCCTGGCGCCCAGCTTCAATGTGCCCTTCTGTGGGTTTCCCGATGAGCCATTCGGGCATCCCGTAGCGCTCAAACGAGAAGTTCTCAAAGCGCTTGAGAGCCTTCAGCTCGCCGTACTCCTCAAACGCCTCGACGCCCTTGATGCCCCCTTTGAGAAACTGAATGAGATGGACACGAAACCCCCGCCCCAGCGCGCGTACTGCCATCCCCAGGGCGGCCGTCGTCTTGCCCTTGCCGTCCCCCCACCACATCTGCACCAAGCCTAGCTCGCTCTTGCTCGTCATCTATGCTCCCTCCCATCGGATGAATGAGTCTGCTGGCGCCAGACCGGAGAAAATCTCCGGGTGGATGATCTCAGCTAAGATCTCTAAGCCCGTCACGATGCGTGGGCCGGGACGATTAAAGTACGCCGACGCCTCGACGATGAAGACCTGATCGTTCTTCACAGCCGACAGCTCCTCCCAACCCTCGCGCTCTGTAAGAAGATCCATCTCGCGCAGCGTGCGCTCGATAGAGAACCCGCAGGGCATCAGCACCAAAATATCTGGGTTATACTCCCGCACTTCGGGCCACTCGACAGAGTACGATGGCTCACCGATTTCGCCGAGCCAGTCCTCGCCCCCGGCGTACTCGACCATCTGGGGCACCCAGTGCCCGGCGATCATGATGGGCTCCAGCCACTCGATGCAGCAGACTGTGGGGCGCTCGGTGAGCCGCTCCGTCTTGGCGCGGATGCGCGCGACGCGCCGCCGCAGCTGAGTGACGACTTTTTGGGCTTGAGCTGTCCTCCCCGTCACTTCCCCGACAGTCAAGATATTCTCAAAAATATCTTCGAGGGTGTGGGGCTCAAGCGAGACGATCTTCGGATGGCTGTGTAAGAGCTTCACGGCGTGGCGCACATCATCGAACGACGGCGCGCAGACCTCGCACAGCTCTTGGGTCAAGATAATATCGGGCTCTAGTTTCTGCAAGAGCTCGGCGTCTATGTGATAGACGCTCAGCCCGCTGTGAACCCGCTCGCGCACGATCTGGTCTATCTCGGCGCTGGGCATCTCCGAGTGCACGACGGCTTGGCTGAGCTTGGGCTTTTTCAGCACTTCCGGGGGCCAGTCGCAGTCGTGCGAGACCCCGACGACAGAGTCTCCCAGCCCAAGCTCATAGACGATCTCTGTGGCACTGGGCAAGAGCGAGACGATCTTCATCGCTGACTCCTCACGGGGACGATGTAGAGATCTCCTGTACCGTTGACGATGCGCACTTTCGTTCTGAAGACGCGCTCGATCAACTCTGCAGTCAGCACATGCTCCGGCTCGCCCACAGCGATCACGCGCCCTTCGCTGAGGAGCGCTATGCGATCAGCATAGCGCAGCGCGAGATTGAGATCGTGCAGCGAGACGAGCACTGTCAGATCTCGCTGAGCTAAAGAGCGGATGAGCTCCATAATTTCGAGCTGATAATTGAGATCGAGATGGGCCGTGGGCTCGTCTAGGAGCAAGACTTTGGGCTCCTGAGCCAGCGCGAGCGCGATCCAGACGCGCTGGCGCTCCCCACTGCTTAGGCTGTGAATCTTTCTCTCAGAGAATTCGAGCGTCTTCGTAAGCTTCAGAGCACGAGTTATGACGTCAGAGTCTTTTTGGGAGAGCCGCTGCCAGCGCTCCCGATGGGGTAGTCGTCCTAGCTCGACGATCTCCCTGACGGTGAAGTCGAACGAGCACGAGATCTCCTGCTCGAGGGCCGCAAGCTCGCGGGCCAGCTCTCGTGGGGAAAGCTCATTGAGACAGCGAAAATCGAGATAGATCGCGCCAGCTTCGGGAGCGAGCCGCCCGGAGATCGCGCGCAGCAGCGTCGTCTTTCCTGAGCCGTTGGGCCCCACCAGCCCGAAGACTTCCCCAGGCGCGATCTCTAGATCAAGATCGCGCAGCACCAAACGTCCAGAATATCCCAGCTGTACGTTCTCTAAACGAATCATAGTAAAGCTCCCAGCTGCGCCCGCCGCCGCAACAAGAAGAGGAAGAACGGCGCGCCCAAAAGCGCCGTGATGATCCCGATGGGCAGCTCCGCGGGGGCGAGCACCGTGCGCGCAAGTGTGTCACAGAGCGTCAGCAAGATCGCTCCGCCTAGCGCCGACGCCGGCAATAACATCCTGTGATCTGGCCCGACGATAAGTCTCAACATATGGGGCACGATCAGCCCTACAAAGCCGATCGTCCCCGAGACAGCGACAGCGACGGCCGTGAGCGCCGTCACGGCGATGAGCAAGATTCTTCGTAAGTGTCTTGGCTCGATGCCCAGGTGCGCGGCCATCTCCTCACCCAGCGCGAGCGCGTTGAGATCGCGCGCGAAGAGTATGAGCACAGCTCCGGCTGCTATCAGCACACATAGCAATCCAAAGACATAGACCCACTGGGCGCCGCCCAGCCCGCCTAAGATCCAGAAGATCAGCCGTCGCGCGTCGTGAGAGGCTCCACTGTAAAAGAGCAAAAAGCTCGTGATCGCCGAGAAGAGCGCCGCTAACGCTACTCCCGAGAGGATGAGCGCGTAGTTGTCGAGCTGGGCCCAGCGCGTCTGGGCGATGCGATAGACGATCGCAACGGCGAGCACGCCGCCGACAAACGCCCCCAACGGTACTGCCCCCCAATAGATGTCGAGATGGAGCGCGATCACGACCGCTGCCCCGGCAGTCGCTCCACTGGCGATCCCCAACAGATACGGGTCGGCTAACGGATTGCGAAAGAGCCCTTGCATCACAGCACCACAGAGCCCTAGCGCCCCGCCCACCAAAGCCGCCAAGAGCACTCTGGGTAGCCGAATCTGTATGAGAATGGTCACTGCTGTTTGATCTGTTGCTCGGCCTGACAGCACAGCGACGATCTCGCTGACCGAAAGAGAGACCGCGCCGAACATCACGCTCAGGCCGAGCACGACCGGCACGAGCGCTCCGAGCACTCCCAGCCAACTTTTGGGGTGATGCATAGCTTGAGACCTAACCCCCCGACCCCCCTTCCCGACGCGGGAAGGGGGGCTCCCCTCCCCGTGTCGGGGAGGGGCTGGGGGAGAGGTCACCGATTTGGATGCAGCAAGTCCGCAACAGTCTTGATCGTCTGGGCGATGCGCGAGCTGACCCACTGCGACGCCTTGATCCCGTAGACGCGCTTCTCGCGCACGGCTTTCACTTCTTGGAGGAAGCGATTCTGCGTGATCAAGGGGATGAGCAGCGGGTCCGTGAAAATGACGCTGGGATCGCGCTTGACGATCTCCTCGAAGCTCACTTGTTTGTAATCGGCGACATCGGGGAAGACGTTGATCCCTCCGGCGCGCAGCACGATCTCGTTCTCCGGGGTGCCGCGCCCTGCGGCAAACGGCGGCTGCTCCCCTGACGGATAGAGAATCGCCACCGTCGGCTTGAACCGATCGAGCACCGTGCCCTCGATAGTAACGATCTCTTCGGCGATCCTCCCAATCAGAGTGTCAGCTCTCTTGGTGTCGCCCTCAATCACTAGGTTCACGGAGCGAATTGTCCGAAAAATCTCGGTGACGCTGTCAATCGCTCCGGTGCCGACCTTGCCCAGCGAGACGACGATCAGTCCGGCGCGCTCGAGCGTCTCGCGCACCGCGCCGATCGCCCCGAAGACGACGTCGGGCTTGAGCGAGATGATAATCTCTGTATTGGGGTTAAAGATCGGCCCGACCTTGGGAAGCTTCTCAACTTCTTTGGGATTGTCCGCCGATTCGCTCACCCCGACGATGCGATCGAGCGCCCCAAGATCAATGAGAATCTCTGTATACAGCGGCGTCCCGGCGACGACGATGCGCTCCGGGCGCTTGGGGATGGTGATCGTCTTGCCTCGGTCGTCCGTCACCGTGACGGGATAATCCGCCAATGACGGCCAGACCAGCCCAACCAGAACGAGCGCGAAGACCGCTACGACCTTCCACCGCGTCCACCGCATAAGTTCTTCCTCCTTTGGAAGCCCCCTCACCCCTGTCTTCCCTCTCCCTCACAGGGGAGAGGGGAGGGAGTGAGGGTGTTATGATGAATTCGATACCAAAGCCCACAGGACAGCCCACAGCCCGCGCGCTGCTGCCCTCTTCTCCGGCCCGAAGACTATAATGATGAGATCTCCGTTCTTGAGACTTGGGAACGCGCGTTCAAGCATCTCGCTGTCTGCGGGGTTCTGTTTCGCAAGCGCTTCGCGCTCCTCGAGGAAGCAGAGCACTCCCTTGCGTTTGGCAAGAAAGAGCGCCGCGGTCGCTCCCTCACGAACCGCAATATCCCGATAGAGCCAAGCCGAGAAGCCATCAGCCGCTCCACGCACATGTGCCATCCGCCCGTAGCGATCAAGCATCAAATTTTTGAGCTGAGCCTCGCGGATATCTATGATCGCGCTCAGCTTCTCGGAGAGGAACCGCCGACCGCGCGCCGTGAGCGCCGTGCCCAGCTTCGAGAACGAAACAAGTTTATGCGCTTCGAGCTTCTCTAGCTCGGTGCGCACCACGCTCTCTGTTAACCCTGTGCGCTTGACGAGCGTGCGCCGCCCCAACGGGGCATCTCTCAGCTCATAGAGCAACTGATACGCGATATGCTCGCGCACAGACGCGACGACGTGGGATGCCATCTCCCACCTCATCAGTTATTATATCCCTTGGGGGGCACGTGTGCAAGATTCGCTTTCTTTCGCGTAAGTTGACAGACCTCATCTCTCCAGTTATAGTAATACGCTACGCTGAGGAGGGCGACACGTATGAGGAACATCACCCGCCGCGAGATCCTCGCTGAAGATACAGGGAGTCCCTATTATGAGCTGCGCAGCTACCCTGAGCCCACGGTCTGTTCGGGCTGTGGCTTGGTCTACCAGAAGGGGCGCTGGACTCATAGTGCTGAAGCCCCTGCCCAGGCCAATCGCGAGCTCTGCCCCGCGTGCAAGCGCATCCAGGATCGCAATCCTGGGGGCGTAGTCTATCTTGATGGCTCGTACTTGCAAGCCCACCGCGAGGAGATTGTAAACATTGCGAAGAATCAAGAGAGGCTGGCGCGCGAGCAGCGCCCTCTCCAGCGCATCATGTGGATGAAGCCCAACGGCGATGGGCTGGAGATCGCCACGACGAACGTGCACTTGGCGCGCCGCATTGGCGAAGCTATCTACCAGGCCCACAAAGGGA
>JAPWVB010000077.1 GCA_028275205.1 Candidatus Acetothermia bacterium | reverse complement strand
AATGATCATGCCATGAAGCGCGTCTTGGTCGGGATGAGCGGCGGCGTGGATAGCTCTGTCGCAGCCCTGTTACTCAAGCAGCAGGGCTACGAGGTCATTGGAGTGACGCTGAATCTCTGGTCGTATGAGGATCGCCAGGAGCCCTATAACGAATGTTGTTCGCTCGAAGTGCGCGCCGTCGCTCAACAGCTGGGCATCGAGCATCACTTTGTAGACGCGGGCAAAGAGTTCAAAGAGCGCGTCGTGGATGTCTTTCTCGCCGAGCACGCCCAAGGGCGCACTCCAAGCCCCTGCGGCCGATGCAATCGCCTCGTGCGCTTCCCCATTCTCTTGGAGCTTGCGGATCGCTTCGGCTGCGACTTCTTGGCGACGGGCCACCACGCTCGCATCGTCGCTGAAAACGAAATCTATTATCTGTTGACGAGCAAGGACCCGCTCAAAGATCAGTCGTACTTTCTCTACGGGCTCACGCAAGAGCAGCTGAAAAGAATTCTCTTCCCCGTGGGGGATCTCCTCAAGAGCGAGGTCTGGCAGATCGCGAAAGAACATAACTTAGTCTCAGCGCGCAAGCCCGAAAGCATGGACTTGTGCTTCATCCCCAAGGGGGATTATCGCGCGTATTTACGGGCGCATCTTGATGGGCTAGTACAGCCTGGGGAGATCGTGGACACATCGGGTCGCGTCGTGGGACGGCACGAGGGCTTGGCGTTCTATACGATTGGGCAGCGTCATGGGCTGGGGGTTGCGCTCGGCGAGCGCGTCTACGTCGTGGGCTTCGATTATGAAAACAACAGACTGATCGTGGGGGACGAGCGCGCGCTGCTCTCGGAGGGCTTGATCGCAACGGATGTGAATTTTATCTATTCCCCCTCACCCCTGTCTCCCCTCTCCCTCGAGGGGAGAGGGGATGGGGGTGAGGGTGGAGAAGGGAGCAGAGAAGTGAGGGGGATACCCATCACCGTGAAGATTCGCTATCGCAGCCCGCGCGTGCCCGCAACTCTCAAGCTTCTGGACGATGGCCGCGTGTGCGTGCTCTTTGCTCAGCCCCAGCGGGCGGTCACGCCAGGGCAGATCGCGGTCTTCTACGAGGGAGAGCGTGTGCTCGGCGGCGGCATCATCGAGCGCGCCCTACGGCAAGCAGACGTTCCCCGGACGATTGCTGAAAATTCTGTTCTGGTCGAGCACGGCTGACCCACGGAAATTATCTGAGAGATAGCCACACTCTCGAAGATAAGCAGCGATCCCCCACAGCCCGTTCCCCGTGATCTCGTTGAATCGAATCTCCGTCTGAGACATTCCAGAAAGCAAGACCCCTGAGCCCTTGTTTTGAGCGATCTCGCTCTCGAAGATTCTCACAGTGCCGACGCTCTCGACCCCCGAGCGCCCATTGGCTTTGATGAGCGCTCGCGTCACAGAAGCTGAGCCCCAAATTTCTAAGCCGTTCTCGCGGCTGCGCTCCACCCGGCTGTCGCGAAGCTCAATAGACGCATCAGGAGAGACATACACTCCCCAGCCGTTCTCCGTGATCTCTGAGTTCTGCACGGAGGCTTGGGCCGTGTCCAGCACATAGACGCCGACCCAGGGATTGCGCGCAATACGAACAGAGTCGAGGGTGACACGCGCCGCGCCGCGCGCTTGCAGCCCCGATGGACAGAGCAACTCTGGGTAGAAGAGGGCGCACTCCTTGCCGTGCTGAGGGCTTTCCGACGCTTTTGGCGCGTCTGCGATCGCGAGATTTTTCAAAGTCACGGTGATGGGTGCGTCGCCTTGCACAAAGACGACGGGGAAGCCAAGCCTGACCCCGCGAATCACCGTCCGTTCGCTTCCCGCGCCTTCTATCGTGAGATTCTTTGTGATAGTGAGATTCTCTGCGCAAACCCCGGCAGCAAGAGCGATAGAATCCCCATCGCGCGCTGCGTCAATGATCGCCTGGAGGGACTCTTGGGCGCAGTCCACGGCACGCTCGTGAGCGCTATAGCTCACAAGCGCAAGCACGCTCAGCAATCCCGCGATGATCGCCGCTCGCATGGCCTTCATTATACTGTCGAATTTGCCTTGGCGCTCAAGATGTTTTATGATAGCGCCGGGGGATGAGAGGAATGATCGCGATCAAACACTGCCCGCCCGCTGAGGGGCTCATAGCCACAGCGACGTATTATATCCATCAAGGCAAGCGCAAGCTCGGGGAGGAGTCCATCCAGGTCTTTGAGCTGCCAGCTCATCAGGGGTATCACTTGCAGAGCGCTCTGGTGCTCCAGTGGCCACTGCCCCACACCCAACGGATCACCCTGGAGCTCGACCCGTCCTGGCGCCCACGCGCCACACAGATCGAATTCCAAGCTGAAGGGCGCTCCACAAGAGCACGCTACCAGATCGAAGGATCGCAGCTGTGGGCAGCTCTCGAAGTGTCTGGACAGCGCCCTTTACAGCTCTCGTGCCCTTGGGAGGAGGCCGTCTTCGACCATCCCTCCGCGCTCTTTGCTATAGCGCTGTGCAAGAAGTCTCCGCTCGCTCCCGGCGATAGCGCCCCGATCAATCTTGTGCGCATTGTGCTCCCGTCGTTGGAGCCTCTTCCTCTGCGTGGCACCTGGGCGCGGCTCTTCGATCACACCCATTCTTTTGAGCTGGGGAACTTCTTCGTGCAAGAGTTCGCGGTGACATCACAGTCTCGCGAGCTCTTGCACATTTGGGCTGATGAGCCGGGGATTCCCTTGCGTCTGGAGCGCTCAGAGCAGGGAGAGCCCATGCGCTGTGAGTGTGTGCGCTATCGGCTCTTTCGGGATTAGAGAGCCCAGATCAGCGCGCCAAGAATAGCTAAGCTCGCCAGCGCTATCCCATCGCGCCAGGTAAAGCGCGGTTGGTAGAGCCGGGTGCGCGGGCGATCGGGATCGTAGCACCGCGCGGCCATCGCTTCCGCGAGAGCCTCTGCCCGAAGCAGGGTGTTTCTCAGCAACGGCACCAAAATCCCGACGATCTTGCGCGCGCGCTCGGCGATGCTCCCTTCAAAGGGGTCAATGCCGCGGGCGCGCATCGCCTTGATGAGCATATCGGCTTCATCAAGAATCAACGGGACGAAGCGCAGCGAGACGCTGAACATCAGCGCCAGCCCGCGCACGGGCACTCTGAACTTCGCTAGGGGCAGCAAGAGCCCTTCGAGGCCGTCGGCCAGCTGCAGCGCTGACGTCGTCACTCCCAGCAGCGCGCTGATCAGCCCAAAGAAGATCAATCGGGCCGAGAGCATGGCGCCGGTTCGCAAGCCCTCATCGGAGATTTTGAATGGCCCCCACTGCCAGATGGGGGTGCCCGGCGCGCCAAAAAGCTGCAAGAGCGCGCTGAGCGCGATCAAGACCGTCAGAGCTTGAACGGCGCGCACCAGCGGCCAGAACCCGATCCGCCCGGCCAGCACGGCTATCAAAATAAACCCAGCAAAGAGCAGATAGTCCCAGAGAGAGTCCAAGAAGAAGACAGCGAGAGCTAATACGAGCGCGGCGAAGATTTTCGTGCGCGGGTCGAGCTTATGCAGAAACGAGTCTTTGGGCTGGTAGCGGCCGACGAGCTTGCGCAGGGTCATGAGTATTCTTATCTTACGGTGCTGATCCCGCAAGCGCAACGCCAGGCTTCGTCTATCTTCTCTCCTCTCCCTTCAGAGCCTGACCTCTCCCCCGACCCCTCACCTCACCCCTTCCCTCTCCGCTTGCGGAGAGGGAAGGGGTGAGGTAGAAGGTCCAGGAGAGGGTCTTGACTTGGCATGGGGGGCAGTGCTATAATCCTGCCAACGGCCCGAGGACGGAAAGCGGGAGGGACTTGGGCCGGGGAAATCCTTCTCCACCTTTGCCTCTTCTGCCCAGCCCCACGGGCCAAGGAAGGGAGGTTGGTATGCTCACCATACGGCTCATCGGCATCGGCGCGGTCATAGCGATTCTGCTCTTAGCTGTGGGAAATTCTGGGCAAGTCGTGCAGGCCCAACAGGAGACCTTCCGCACCCTGACGGTCGGTAAGCTCGCAGGGGTGCGCTGGAACGCGGCCAGTCCTTCCCCTCCGGGGCTGCCGTCGAGTGGCTTGATCTTGGGCCTGGGGGCCGATCTGATGGTCCTAGCAGGGAACGTGACTATCAAGCGCCCTCCAGACAACCTCGCTCAGAGCGTCACGATCTCCACAGAGTCCGGCGGCAGATTTAGTGCCGGCACGTACTGCTATTGGCTGACGGCCTTTGTGGACGAGAAGGAGTTTCTCCAAAAGGGGCCAGCTCAGGTCAGCGTCAATGCAGGGCAACAGGTCGTCTTCCGTTGGCAGGTGGACTCATCCCTCCGTGATGTCGTAGCGTTTGGGGCGAAGGCGGGCTATCGGGTCTACAGGTTTGGGCCACTTCCTGCCAACACCCAATGCGGTGCGGTGCAATTGAATCAATACGAGCGGATCGGGCAGGTGGAAGTGACGGGTTTTGAGCCGCAGCTCAGTTTTACGGACACGGGGCTCTTAGGCGCCATCGGGGGAGCGCCGCAGCCGGCGGACTTGGGCAATCTCAATGTAGATGGCAATGTCACGGTGGGGCAGAATATCACAGTGGGGCAGCTAGCTCAAGTCAGTATGCTGCAAGTAGGCCCACAAGCGCCTGCGCCGGGCCAGCCAGGTCAAGCTGTGATCGGAGACTCTTTAAGGATTGGGCCCGTAGGAGTGCTAGGAGTGCCTGTAGGTGGTGGAGTGGTAAGACGGCCTCGCCTCAGCATCGCGGCGTTGGGGAACGCAGCCACCCTCTGGCTCGACGCCACAAACTTGCCTTCCCTTCCCAATGCAGGGGGCCTTTGGGAGCTGGCCTCGGATGGGACCGGCAGCTTCACTATTGCAGACTTAACGCAGGCTGTTCCTGCCGGCATGCCGCGTGTTCCTGCCGGCAAATTCTGTGGTGGGGGCAACCCACGGCTTGCGATTAATTCTACGGGCACAGTTGGCTTAGGAGTGGATCCCACCGCAGGCGCCCCAGCAGGAGCCTTGGAGATCGCCCACAGCCTCGGAGTGGGAGTTCCAGCCCCTCCCGGCTGCGGTGATGCCTCCATTCGTGGCAATCTCACCGTGCAGAATGCTATTATTCAATTGGACCTGACGGTAGCCCAGAATGTTCAGATTAACAATAACCTGATCGTGAATCAGGTTGCCCTGATCAATAACAACCTAGAAGTCGGGAAGCTCATCCG
>JAPWVB010000075.1 GCA_028275205.1 Candidatus Acetothermia bacterium | reverse complement strand
CGCCCCGACTTTTATTGTACCCCCTCTAGGGGTGTAAGAGCAACTTTCCGAACTGTTCGCGCTTTTCGAGCATCTGCTGGGCACGGGCCGCCTCCGCCAGCGGTAAGACCCCGGCGATCACCGGCCGGAGCTTCCCCGCCCAGACTAAGTTCAGCACCGTGTGGAGCTCGCGCCGCGTCCCCATCGTCGAACCCAAAATCTGAAGCTGCCTCCAGAAGACCAGGCGAATATCGGTCTCACCGATGGGGCCGGTCGTCGCGCCGCAGGTGACCAAGCGCCCGTTGCGCGCCAGAGCTCGCAAGCTCTTCCCCCACGTTGCTTGTCCCACGCTCTCGATGACGACATCCACGCCGCGCTTATTGGTGAGCTTCCAGACTTCTTTGTCGAAGTCCGTCTTGGCGTAATTGATGAGGATATCCGCGCCGAGCTCTTTAGCCTTGGCGAGCTTCTCGTCGGTGCTTGCGGCGGCGAAGACCCGCGCGCCGCAGAGCTTAGCGATCTGAATGGCCGCGCTGCCCACGCCGCTGCCCGCCGCGAGGACTAAGACGTCCTCTCCAGGACGAACTTTCGCTCTCGTGACCACCATGCGCCACGCCGTCATGAACGTCAAGGGCACGGCCGCGGCTTCGTCGAACGAGACATGATCAGGGATCTTGATCACATTGCGTGCGGGAATTTTCACGAACTCCGCGTAGCCGCCAGGGGCGTGCTCGCCCAAAATCCCATAGTTCACGCAGAGGCTGTCTTCGCCCATCTGGCAGTATTCGCACTCACCGCAGTTTAAGTTGGGGTTGAGCACGACGCGATCCCCAACGTTGATATCTTTGACGGCTGAACCGACTCGCTCGACGACACCAGCGACGTCCGCGCCGGGGATATGGGGCGGCTCGAGGCCGGGGATGCCCCGGCGCACCCAAATATCTAAGTGATTGAGCGCGCACGCCTTCACCCGGACGAGCACTTCCGTCTCAGAGATCTCCGGGGTGGGGATCTCCTCGAGCTTGAGTTTTTCCGGCCCGCCGTGTTCGCGAATGACAATGGCTTTCATAGTCGGTCCTCCTTCAAAATTTTTTAGAGCTGAACTCTCCCCGCGAGCGCCCGCGAGAGCGTCACCTCGTCGGCAAACTCTAGGTCGCGCCCCACTGGCACCCCGTGCGCAATCTGCGTGATCTTTATCCCCAACGGCTTGATCTTGCGCGCAAGGTACATCGCCGTCGCTTCGCCCTCGACCTTGGGATCGAGCGCGAGGATCACTTCTTGAATGTTCCCTTTGCTCAGGCGCACCAGGAGCTCTTCGATATGGAGCTGTTCCGGCCCGACGCCGTTCACCGGCGAGAGCAGCCCTCCCAAGACGTGATAGAGCCCGTGGTACTCCCGCGTCTTTTCTAACTTCAGAAGCTCTTGGGGATGGCTCACCACACAGATCACTGATGTATCGCGCTTGGGGTCGCGACAGACCTCGCAGAATTCGTGCTCGATCTCCGTGAAATTGAAGCATTCGCGGCAGGGGCGAATCTTCTCTTTGACTTGAATGACAGCTTGGCTGAGGGCTTCGAGCTCCTCTGGGGGCTGAGCCAGCAGATAGAACGTGAGCCTTTCGGCGGTCTTGCGCCCAATGCTAGGAAGCTTTTGAAACTCCTTGATGAGATGCTCGAGCGGCTCAGGGTACTTGTCCATAGTTTAGAAGCCTAAGCCAGGGATATTGGGCAGTCCCATCTGGCCCATGATGCTGGCCATCTCGCGCTGCGCCAGCTCTTTCGATTTCGCTTGGGCCTCCTTGATCGCCGCTAAGATCAGATCTTCTAACATAGTGACGTCGTTGGGGTCAACGACGTCCTTGGAGATCTCTATGTCAATGATCTCCTCTCGGCCGTTGGCGACCACCTTGACCATGCCGCCTCCTGAGGAGGCTTCGACCCGCAAGTTCGCAAGCTCTTGCTGCTTCTGCTCCACGAGCTCTTGCATCTTCTTGATCTGCTTCAGAGCTTCCTTCATGCCGCCGGGGAACTGCATATCTCCTCCTTTAGTTATGAGACGATCTCTCCGCCGAGCGTCTTTGTGAGCAATTCAGCTTTGGCGCGGACTTCCGCGCCCTTGCTCTTGCGACGTGGTGAGGCTGGTGGCGTTTGAGCAAAGGCGATCTCGACGCGCGGCAGCCCGTAGACCCGCGCTACAACTTCTTCAAGATATTTGCGGTGCTTTTCTAGGCTCTCTTTATGAAACGTATGCTGAGGATCGTATTCGATGCGCAGCGCCTCAGCAAGCTCCACAGGATGCCCCTCTACCAGCAGGGCATGGACGGTGCCGCGCCGGTCACGCTTGACCTCATCCAGCAGTTGGGCCCATTTGTCTTCTTCGGCTTTTTTTGCGGGCTTCTCCG
Source organism: Candidatus Acetothermia bacterium (assembly GCA_028275205.1). Lineage (GTDB taxonomy): Bacteria > Bipolaricaulota > Bipolaricaulia > RBG-16-55-9 > DRXL01 > JANXCC01. Next base: position 3,027 of record JAPWVB010000075.1, on the reverse strand, counting down.
CGGAGGGCTTAGGCTGGGGGCTTGGGGCAGGCGCCGCTGGCTCCTTGTGGGCGATCTCAAGAGCCTTGACTTCAAGCAAGATGCGCTTCTCCCAGGCGCGAGCAAGCTCCCGCTTCAATGCTAATAACTGCGTGCTCAGCTCAATGAGCTTGGATAAGTTAGCTTCTGCGGGCACCGCTTGCCCATCGATCGCGGCGATGATCCAATCGCGCGTCTGCTCGATCAATTCGTCCACAAACAGCTCTAAATCCTTGCCGCGATCGGCCAAATCAGCGATGATCTCTAAAGCTCTCTTGCCCTGATGCCCCAGCAGAGCTTTCAAAAACTCTACTACAGTCTCTTCGCTAGCAAGCCCCATGATCTCGTAGAGATCGTGCTCCTCGATGCGCGCTGGCCCCTTGTATGAGGCAAGCTGCTCGAGCATCACGATAGCGTCGCGCAACGCCCCGCGAGCCCGATGAGCGATCGCCGTAAGAACTTTGGGGCTGGCGTTGATCTTCTCGGCTTCACAGATCTCTTTGAGGCGCTTCTCGATGAGCTCCGGGGGGAGGAGCTTCAGCTCGAACGCTTGGCACCGGCTGATGATCGTCAAGGGGACTTTGTGGGGCTCTGTCGTAGCAAAGATGAAGATGACGTGTCGCGGCGGCTCCTCCAACGTCTTTAACAGGGCGTTGAACGCTTCGTTGGTCAGCATGTGCACTTCGTCAATGATATAGACTTTATAGCGGGCTTCGGCGGGGACGAAGTTGACTTCCTCGCGGAGCTGTCGGATCTGATCTATGCCGCGGTTGCTGGCCCCATCAATCTCGATGACGTCGAGGGCGTTGCCGCGCGTGATCTTCTTGCAGATATCGCACTGGTTGCACGGTTCCCCTTGGGTGGGGTTTGTGCAATTGACGGCTTTGGCGAAGATGCGCGCGATAGAGGTCTTGCCCACGCCGCGGGGGCCGGCCAGAAGATACGCATGGGCGATCTGGCCACTCTGCACGGCGTTGCGCAGGGTGCGCACCGTGTACTCCTGGTGGACGACCTCGACAAAGCGTTGGGGGCGCCACTTGCGATAGAGCGCTTGGTACTCGTGGGCTTCGGTCATAATAATAATAGTAGCAGTGGTCGGAGAGGCCGGATTTGAACCGGCGACCTCTTGGTCCCAAACCAAGCGCGCTGCCACTGCGCCACTCTCCGAGCGCAAGATATTATAGATTCTCGAGGGGGTCGCGTCAACCCTTCGAAGATGGTTGTCGGGGAGCTGGGGAGGGTGTAGGATCAAGGCGATGACTCTGGAGACGAAGCTGAAGGCGCTGCCGGCGGAGCCTGGGGTCTATATCTTCACAGGGGCCCGCGGGGAGGTCCTCTACGTGGGCAAGGCGGCGTCGCTGCGCGAGCGCGTCCGCTCCTACTTCCAGACGACGGACAACCCTAAGATTCAGCTTTTGATGCGCGAAGTCGTAGATGTTGAGTACATCGTCACAGGGAGCGAGCGCGACGCGCTGCTGCTAGAGGCGACGCTCATTAAGCAGCATCAGCCGCGCTATAATGTGCGCCTGAAGGACGACAAGCGCTATCCGTACATTAAGATCACGGACGAGCCCTTCCCCAGGGTGGAGATTGCGCGGCGCGCCCTGGGCGATGGCAAGTACTTTGGCCCCTATCCGCACGGGGAGTCGGTGCGCGAGACTGTAAAAATTTTGCAGAAGATCTTTCGCCTGCGCACGTGCGCTCTGCAGATCGAGAGCCCTCCGGTGCGCCAGCGCCCCTGCTTAGATTACTATATTGGGCTGTGCCATGCCCCTTGCGTAGGGGCGATCTCCCAAGAAGAGTATCGCAAGCATGTCGAAGAAGCTGCGCTCTTTCTGCGGGGGCGCCGCAGCGATCTTCTCGCGCAGCTGCGCGCGCGCATGGAGGAGGCCGCCGCGCGCTTGGAGTTTGAGCGTGCGGCCCGCCTGCGCGATCAGATTCGGGCTGTGGAGCAGATCGCCGCAGGGCAGCATATACAGCCCTCGCGCCCTCCCCAGCGCGATCTTATCAACTATGCCCTTGGGGACGGCACAGCGTGCGTGCAGGTCTTCTTCATGAGAGGGAGGCAGATCCTCGGTCGGGAGAGCTTCTTCTTAGAAGTTCCCCCAGGGGCGTCGGCCTCGGAGATCGTGACGGCGTTTATGAAGCAATATTATGAGAAAGCCGAACAGATCCCAAGAGAGATCATCGTGCCCTGCGCTTTGGAAGAAGAAGAATCTTTAGAGCAGTGGCTGGCGGAGCGTCGCGGCGGGCCGGTTCGGATCAAGACGATCTTGCGTGGGCCGACGCGCAGGCTCTTAGAGCTTGTGGCGCACAACGCCGAGCTGGCCCTGCGCCAGCGCGCCGTCCCGCCCGTGGAGCATGAGCCCCCCTTGCGCGAGCTGCAGCGGCTCTTGGGGTTAGCAGACCTGCCGCGGCGCATCGAAGCGTATGACATCTCGAATCTCTTTGGGCAGCACGCCGTCGGTTCGATGGTCGTCTTCGTAGGTGGGGTAGCGAAGAAGTCGGAGTATCGGCGCTTTCGCATCGAGAGCGTTGCGGGGATAGATGATTTCGCGATGATCGCCGAGGTGGTGCGGCGGCGGCTGGAGCGGGCGCTCAAGGGCGATGAGCGCTTTCTCCCTCTGCCCGATCTCATTCTCATAGATGGGGGCAAGGGGCAGCTCGGCTCAGCCCGCGCGGTGCTGCGCGCCCTGGGATTAAACTGCATCCCCACCGTCGCGTTGGCCAAGCAACACGAGCACATCTTCGTCGAGGATCGCGCGGAGCCCATCGTGCTGGCGCGCTCCTCCCCGGCATTGCAGCTCTTGCAGCGCGTGCGCGACGAGGCCCATCGCTTTGCGATCAGCTATCACCGGGTGGTGCGGCGGCGCAAGTTCTTGGAGTCCGTGCTCGATCGCATCTCTGGGATTGGGCCTGCTCGCAAGCGTCGGCTGCTGGAGCGCTTTGGTTCTGTCGAGGGCATACGCAGGGCAAGCCTCGAGCAATTGTGCGAAGTCCTTCCGGAAG
>JAPWVB010000093.1 GCA_028275205.1 Candidatus Acetothermia bacterium | reverse complement strand
TTACGGGACGGTGGAGAACACATACGGGCAGCTTCAGATGAGCAATCCCGTCTGGGAGCCAGCGACGAAAAATTTCCTCACGGGGCGGCTCGTGCCGATCTATCCCGCCACAGAGGGGCTGAAGCCCTCTCTGCTCTATAGACTGATTCAGAACAATCTGGCGCTCTATCGCCCAGCTCTCACTGATTTGATCCCCGAGGAGATCCGGCGCCGCCACGGGTTGTTGCCGCGCGCGGAGGCGTTCGAGAAGATTCATTTTCCCCAAAGCCTCGAAGACTACCAACGAGCCCACGACACGCTCGCGTTCGAGGAGCTCTTGCTCTTTCAGATTGGGGTCGCTTTGGAGAAGCAGAGGATCGGGGAGCGCCCTGGGCGGAGCCTGACGATCTCTGATGAGCGCTTAGAAGAGTTTTTCGGAGTTCTGCCGTTCAAGTTGACGCGCGCTCAAGAGCGCGCCATCGCCGAGATTCGCGCGGATTTAGCTGCCCCACGGCCCATGAACCGGCTCTTGCAAGGGGATGTGGGCTCCGGCAAGACGGTGGTCGCGACCGCGGCGTGTCTCATTGCGGTCGAGTCTGGGTACCAAGCGGCGTTCATGGCCCCAACGGAGATTTTAGCCCAGCAGCACTTCCGAAAAATTACGGAGTTGCTCTCGCGGCTGAGCAAGACCCCCAGGGTCGTTCTGCTCATCGGCAGTCTGCCTGAGCGCGAAAAAGAGTTCTTGCGCGCGGCGATCCGAAGGGGAGATATAGACATAGTCATCGGCACCCACGCGCTCATCCAAGACGAGATACAGTTCAAAAACTTAGGGCTGGCCGTGATTGATGAACAGCACAGATTTGGGGTGATCCAGCGGGCGCAGCTTGAGCAGAAGGGCGAAAATTTAGATATCTTAGTGATGAGCGCCACGCCCATCCCCCGCACGATCACCCTGACGCTCTACGGGCAGTTTGAGATCTCTCTTTTGGATGAGCTGCCCTTCCCCAAAAATATCCAGACGTTCTGGGTCTCCGAAGACAAGCGAGACCAAGTCTACGAGTTTGTTGCGCAAGAGCTGAAGCGGGGCGCGCAGGCGTACATCGTCTTCCCATTGATCGAGGAGTCTGAGGAGCTTGACTTGAAGGCTGCCACGCAAGCGAAGGAGGAGCTCGAGCACACGTTTTTTAGAGAATTTCGCGTAGGGCTACTGCATGGGCGAATGAGCGATGACGACAAGAAAGCTGTGATGAAGCAGCTAGTTCAGAGAGAGTTGGACGTTCTTGTGAGCACGACAATCATTGAAGTTGGGATTGACGTGCCCAGCGCCACTGTTATGGTTGTTGAGCACGCTGATAGATTTGGGCTGTCGCAGCTCCATCAGTTGCGGGGGCGGATCGGGCGAGCGGGGGATAAGTCCTACTGTTTTGCGATCGCCACGCCGCGCAGCGAAGACGGCCAGCGACGCTTGCAAGTCTTCCAGAGCACTTTGGACGGCTTTCAGATCGCCGAAGAAGACTTAAAGATTCGCGGGCCAGGGGACATGCTCGGTGTGGCGCAGCACGGCCTGGACAGCACCTTCAAGGTCGCTGATCTCATCGCGGATTTAGACTTGATGAAAGCCGCGCGCGAAGAGGCATTTCGCTTGGTCGCGCAAGACCCGAATCACCCGTTGATTGCGGAGTTCCGGCGGCGCTTCGGCGACAAATTCGCGCTGGCGCGGGTATAATGGAGCGATGATCACGCGCGACGAGGTGCTGCAAATTGCCAAGCTGGCTCAGCTCAGGCTCTCTGAAGAGGAGATCGCGCTCTTCCAAGAGCAGCTTGGGCGCATTCTTGAGTATTTTCGACAGATAGAAAAACTCGATACGGAGCACGTCGCGCCGATGAAGCACGTCTTGGACGTGCACACGGTGCTGCGGCCCGATGAGCCGCGCCCTTCCGTCTCTCCCGAAGAAGCCCTCAAGAACGCTCCCAGACGCCAAGAGAACTACTTTGTCGTCCCTAAGGTCGTGGAGAAGGCGTAACAACGATGCGCCGCGCGGCGACGTTATTATCGTAGCGATCGGGCTCAAAGCGCTCTGTTGGGTTGTGCAGAATTCTTATGGGGTCTTGGAGATGGCGCACGCGCACGAGAAGCGTCGCTTCAGAGGTCTCTCTTGGAGGCACCCAGAGAAACGTCGTCGTTATAGAACTCTGTGCAGGAACGCTGATAAAATGCCGAAAGATCGGCGCGGTCGCAGGATCGCCATCGTCGTCCACGGGCTGCCAGCCCTCCGGCCACGCCAAAAGATCGAGCTGGGAGCTATCCTTCCAATAGAGCTCGACGACGGCGTTGGGCACGTCCGTCAGCCCGCGATTGTGCACCGTGACGTAGACTCTATTGACGGCGTTGGCGACGGCGTCCTCATGATCGGTCTCGCCGAAGGGTTCTTCGGTCGCATTGACGATCCCCACCGGAGCGCCGTCCACGCGAATATCTGGGCTGAGGCCGATCTCGCGTGAGGGGAGGGTGCCGTCTTCCGTCGGGCTGTCTCGAACGATGAGCTCGGCAAGAGTTTGCTCTAAGAGATAGAGCGCCGCCGGAAGGTTCTCCTCGAACGTCGGCTGAATCTGATCGGGAGGCAGGACGAACCCCGGATCGCCCGTATTCGGGCGCAGCTCGATCACAAACGAGATTCCGCCGGTCTCGCTATAAAACCAATCGTTGGAGACTCCGGCGGCCGGGTAGGGGCAATCCAAACTGATCTGGCACGCTCGATAGGTCTGCCCGTAGACTGCAAAGATGAGCTTCTGCATTGTCTCGCCGATGCGCGCGTACTCGACGCTGTCGGAGGGGGGATCGAAGCGCGCGTCTTCGCTCAGCGGGATCGGAGGATCGAAAGAGTAGCCCCAGGGCCAGCCCACGATCTGCGCAAAGCTGTGATAGTCTATAAATGCTTTGAAGTGTCGGTTCGGGTTGAGCACCAGATCGCGGATCGCTCGGGTTTCGGGCTCGGAGAAGGGCTCCGGCCCACGGTAAGTGATGCTTTGGGGGTTGCGGCTGCCGCCGGCGCGCGAGTCCCACTGATAGCCCCAATTTCTGTTCAGATCTACCCCGAAGATCCCATTGCCCAGGCCTCTACGATTCTTGCGCCATAGGCGACAGGGCTGTTGGGGCATTGTCGGGCAGGGATCAGAGCGAGTGTACTCGTGCCCGTCAGGGTTGACCATCGGGACGATCCAAATCTCTAAGTTATCTATGAGCTTTTGGACGCGCGCGTCTGTCGCGTAATTTTGCGCTAGATATTGGGCGATCAGAAACGGGACTTCGACGCCGATCCACTCGCGGGCGTGCTGGCCCCCAATGAAGAGCGTGTCGGGTTCCGTGGGGTCTTCTGTAGAGACGTCGTCGCTGAGTTTGATCGCCCAGATCTCGCGGCCCTCGTGGCTCTGTCCTAGCGAGATAACTTGGACGATTTGCGGGTATTGCTCAGCAAGCGCGAGGAGATCGTCTTTCAACGAGCGAAATTCCCAGACCCCAAAGCCGGGAATATTGGACGTCCCGGTGAAGTCGTAGGCGTGATAGACGAGCGACGGTTGGGGCTGCGTTTGAGCATACTGACTGCTCAGGACAAGCAGACTGAAAGCGACGAGCGCGAGCGTGCGGCGCATAGAGACCTCCCTTCAAAGTACATGGGAGAGATTATAGCAAATTTTTAAGGGTGCACGACCGTCCCCACCGGCTCCCCACAAAGCGCCTTCTCTAAATTCCCTGGAGCGAAGACGTCAAAGACTCTGATAGTAATTTTGTTCTCGCGGCAGATCGTCAGCGCTGCGAGGTCCATCACGTTAAGTTTTTTCTCAATCGCTTCATCGAGTGTGAGCTCTCTGTAGAGCTTGGCTTTGGGATTTTTTTTGGGGTCAGCGCTGTAGACGCCGGGGACGTCGGTCGCTTTAAGTAAGACTTTTGCGCCGATCTCGCTGGCCCGGATCGCTGCAGCAGTATCGGTCGTCACGAAGGGGTTGCCCGTCCCCCCGGCAAAAATTACGATCTTCTTCTCTGAGAGCGCCCGACGGGCAGCGATGGGATCAAGGGGCTGCGCGTATGAGACGGGGATCGCCGACTGTAGAATTA
>JAPWVB010000074.1 GCA_028275205.1 Candidatus Acetothermia bacterium | reverse complement strand
TCGCGTGGCCGTGATGTACTTGGGCAAGATCGTGGAGATGGCCGAGACCGAAGAGCTCTTCCAAAATCCCAAGCACCCCTATACGGAAGCGCTGCTCTCGGCGGTGCCGGTGCCCGATCCTGATTACCAACGCGAGAGAATTATCTTAAAAGGGGACGTGCCCAGCCCCGTCAACCCGCCGTCGGGGTGCTACTTCCATCCGCGCTGCCCCTATGCGCAGCCCATCTGCAAGGAGCAAGAGCCAGCGTTTGTGGATATCGGAGGGGAGCACTTCGTGAGCTGTCACTTCTCCCAGACGTTACAGCTCCGGGGTGTCGTTGAGATCGCGGAACGACGGTGACCATACTCCTTGGGACAAAGAATTCCCATAAGATCAGAGAGATCACAGAGATCCTCTCTGAGCTTTTAAAAGTACAGCTCCTGACATTTCGTGAGTGTCCCTTCTCGGATGTCCCTGAGGAGGGCGCGACGTTAGAGGAGAACGCACGCCTCAAAGCGCACACGATCTGTGCTCAGACAGGTTTGCCCGTGTTAGCGGAGGACTCGGGCCTAGAGGTGGAAGCGCTTGGGGGAGCGCCGGGGGTGCGCTCGGCGCGCTTTGCCGGGGAGCGCAAAGACGATCGTGCGAATATCGAGAAGCTCTTGAGCTTGCTGAAGGATGTCACGGAGCGGCGCGCACGCTTTCGCTGCGTCGCGGTGCTGGCCTGGCCTACTGGGGACGAGCTGATCAGCGAAGGGATCCTCTGGGGGCAGATTGCGCACACACCGCGAGGTACCACGGGCTTCGGATATGATCCCGTCTTCATCCCCGATGGCTACGACCAGACTCTCGCTGAGCTGGGCTCCCAGCTCAAAAACCGCATCAGCCATCGGCGCCGTGCCCTCGAAGGGCTCATGCGCCAACTGCAGTCGCGGCTTGCTGCGGAGCACCTCCGTCGGTAGACGGCGCTGGCGGAGCCGGAGGCGCAGGGCGCTTGAACCCCGTCCCCGCGGGGATCTTCTTGCTGACGATCACCGCGGGCTTGAGGCTCTCTAATCTATCTACAGCTCCCTTCAGAGCAGCCTCAGCGAGCACAGTGGTCGTGCGCATGAACGACGCTGCCGACAGCCATGACTTTGTCTCCAAAGCGGCCTTGGAGATGCGCAGCAGCACGCGCTCGCCGTTGGGGAGGCGCTTCTCTGCAATGCGCTGCGTCACCTTCTCCTTGCCGCGCTCAAGAGTAAGCTCGGTCACCCCGGCACGCAGCGCCGCGTAGATCAGCTCGCGCGTCACCGTGCTGCCCCGCTCCGCGATGACCGCTCCGGCCTTGTCCATGACCGGGGCAGCAAGCGTCAGCCCGATCAGCTCCTCGCGCGCGAGGCGAATCTGGCGGTTCTCCTCAAGGAGGCGCTTGTTTTCCGCTTGGAACTCCTCCAGCAAGACGAGCTCGTTGGGCAGGAACTGCGAATCCCCAGGGTCAACGATCCGCACGTTGTTGAGCATCTGGCGGATGACGAGCTCGATGTGCTTGTCGTTGATGTCCACCCCTTGGCTCTTGTAGACTTTATGGATCTCCTCTAGCAGATAGATTCTCGTCTTATCGGGACCGGCGATCTGTAAAAGTCTATGAGGGGAGACGACGCCCTTGGAGAGGAGTTCGCCCCGCTGGACTTTATCGCCGGCCTTGACGGTCGGCGGGTTGGTCAGCTCGACAGTTGCCTCCTGATGGTACGTGATCTCCATGAGATCCGCATCGCTCGATTTGACACTATCAACGATGATGAGCTCGTCACCGGGCAAAGTTAAAGCGAAGAGCTGTTCGCCCTCTTCGACGCGATCGCCGTCGCTCTTGAGAGCAGTGATGTCTTCGGTGAGCACAAACGCCTTGCCCTCCACGGGCTGATAGATCAGAATTCTATTCTTAGTGACGATAGCGACGCCATCGCAGGGGGCGCGCAGCTCGATGGGCTTGGAAGCCGTGGAGAGCTGCTCCCCTTTGACGATCTTATCGCCGACGTTCACCGAGCGCCGCGCGCCATAGGGGAGCTTGTAGCGCACGCGATTGCCCGTCTCTTTCTCTTTCACAATGATCGCCCGCTCATCGTCCTCGATGATCTCCTCGACGACGCCGTCCACGGTGGAGACGACGGGGGGCTCATGGAAGGGCTCAGCTAACAGATCTCCTTTGGTGACCTTCTGGCCATGGCGGACGAGGGGTTTCATCCCTTCAGGAATAGTATAGACAGCGTCGTTCTCATCGAGGATATAGAGCTTGCGTAGCTTTTCCGTCTCGACAAGATAGACGGTGCCGCGGCGCGGGCTGCGCCCGTTGAACAGGGCACTCAGGGGGAGAGCCCCGTTCTTCTCTGTTGGGACAAAGAGGGCTTTGGGGAGGTGGAGGCGATGCGAATCGCCCTGGATGAGCGCGGTCATCCGTCCGGTCTGCTCGGACTGTCTGAGTTCAGTCACGATGCCGTTGATGGGGGCGATCTCGCCCTGGGAGCTGCGCACGGCCTTGCGCGCTTCAAAGAGCTCTTCGGCCCTGGGCAGACCCTGAGTGATATCGATGCCGGCGACACCGCCCGTGTGGAAGGTCTTCATGGTGAGTTGTGTGCCGGGCTCGCCGATCGATTGCGCGGCGATCACGCCGACGGCCGTGCCCAGCTCCACTAACTTATGTGTGCTGAGGTCGTAGCCGTAACAGAGACGGCAGACCCCTCGTCTCACGGTGCAGCGCATGGGGGAGCGAATGACGATGCGTGGGCGGACGCGGATCATCTCGATCTTGAGGGCGCGGAGCTTCTCCGCCAGAGTGCGCGTGATGAGCTCATCTTGGGCGACGACTACATAGTTGGTCTTGGGGTCGCGAATATCGTGTACAGCCTTCGTGCCCACGACCTTCTCTAGGAACGCGGGATCGCTGGTGGAAATCTCTGCGGTGAGGTTGCCGAAATGCGCAGTCTTTTCGCGATCAAAGATCTCCCCACGCTTCATGAGCGTCTCCCCCAAGAAGACGAGATCTTGGGCGAGCACGCGCCCATAGATGCGCTCTGGGATCGTTTCCATGACTTCAGCGGGCTTATTGAAGTAGAGGGGATCGATTTCGATGCCCTCCGTGGTCCCGCAGTCCTCTTCTTTGACGATGAGCTCTTCCGTGGCGTCCACTAAGCGCCGGGTGAGATACCCCGAATCGGCGGTCTTCAGCGCCGTATCCGCGGTGCCCTTGCGGCCCCCGTGCGTGCTGATGAAGTACTCGATGACGTTGAGCCCCTCTCTAAAATTGGAGATGACGGGCATCTCGATGATTCTTCCCGAGGGGTCGCTCATGGGGCCGCGCATCCCGGAGAGCTGCTTCACTTGGGTAGCGCTGCCGCGCGCCCCAGAGTTGACGATCATATAGAGGGGATTGAAGGGGTACTTAGCTAAGTTGGCCATGGTGGCCTTGGCGACTTCGTCGACGGTGGCCATCCAGATCTCGATGACTTTGTCCTTGCGCTCCTCTTCGGTGACCAAGCCACGTTCGTAGCGCTCGTTGATCTTGGCGACGCGCGCGCGGGCTTCTTGGAGAATCGCGTCTTTTTCGGTAGGAATGAGGCAATCGCGCACAGAGATCGTCAGCCCCGCTCGGGTCGCCCACGAGAATCCGATCTCTTTGAGATCGTCGAGCAGTTGCACCGTGCGGTCTAGGCCGTGGCGGAAGTAGCACTCCATGATGAGATCGTTCACCGCATCGGAGTCGAAGGTCTTCGTATAATCGCGCAGGTCCTTGGGGAGGATGTCGTTGAAGAGAGCGCGTCCCAAGGTCGTGTCTATGAGTTGTCCATCGATGCGGATCTTGATGGGGGTGTGCAGCGAGATGAGCTTCTCCTCGTAGGCGCGCATGGCCTCGGGGATGCCCGTGAAGTATTTGCCCTTGCCTGGACCGTTCTCGTCGACTATTGTGAGATAGTAATACGCGAAGATCGCGTCTTGGGTGGGGATGCTCAGGGGTCTGCCGTTGGCTGGGGAGAGGATATTTTTCGTCGAGAGCATGATCTCGCGGGTCTCTTGGATGGCTTCTTTCCCCAGGGGCAGGTGGACGGCCATCATATCGCCGTCGAAGTCGGCGTTATAGGGGCGGCAGACGAACGGATGGATCTGTATAGCTTCGCCGTCAACCAAGACCGGCTCAAACCCTTGGATGCCTAGTCTGTGAAGGGTTGGGGCGCGGTTGAGGAGCACCGGGTGCTCTTTCACTAATTGCTCTAAAATATCCCAGACCTCGGGCATCTCGCCGGAGAGCGCTTTGTTCTTGACGTCGTCGTAATTCGAAATAGCGCTGACGCCCAGGCGCGCCAGCACAAATGGCTTAAAGAGCTCCAGGGCGATCTTCTTGGGCAGGCCGCACTGGTGGAGCTTTAACGTGGGGTTGACGACGATGACCGCACGCCCAGAATAGTCCACGCGCTTGCCCAAGAGATTTCTGCGTAATCTTCCATGCTTGCCCTGGATGCGCTCGCTCAAAGATTTCAAAGGGCGATTGTCGCGCCCGAGAATGGGGTTATCTTTCTTCTCGTTGTGGATGAGCGCGTCTACAGCCTCTTGGAGCATTCTCCGCTCGTTGCGCAGGATGATCTCCGGGGCGCCCATCTCCATCAGCTTCTTGAGTCTGTTGTTTCTATTAATAATCCGTCTATACAGATCATTGAGGTCGGTGGTGGCGAATTTCCCGCCCTCGAGCTGGACGATGGGGCGCAGCTCCGGGGGCAAGATGGGGATGACATCGAGGACCATATTTTGGGGCTGGTTGCCACTGCGCCGCACTTGTTGGACAATCTCGAGGCGTTTTAAGAGCCTCTTGCGGCGCCCCTCGGTAGGCTCTTGGGCGATCTGCTGGTGCAGCTCGGCCTCGAGGGCTGCGAGGTCTAAGTTCGCAAGGACGCCCTTGATCCCCGCGGCGCCGGTCTCCGCTTCGAATTGTCCCGGATAGAGCTTTTCGTAGGCTTTCTTCTCGAGCTCCCACAGGCGATCCCCTACTTTGAGGGGGACGTTGGGGTTCTTGACGCTCGTCACCAGATAGATCAAGCTATCGACGGCCTCGACGACCTTCTTGCCCTTCAGGTCGGGGTAGACGCTCTTGAGGAAGTTAAAGACCGTCTCCGTGAGATACTCTTCTTTGGGCAAGCGGGCGAGGACTTGTCCGACCTCGACCTTCGTGCCCGATTGCACGAGCATCTCCGCGGTGGGGGGCACGGGGAAGGCTTTGGTGGCATTGGAGAGCTTGATGAGCTTGAGCTCCTCGCCGTTGTCGAGCTTGATCTTCTCAAAAGAGACTTTCCCGTCGCCCTCAGCGCTGATCTCAAAGTCGTTCTCGAGGGCATAGAGGCGTTCCGCGGTGAACTTCTTCTTCTCCCCGAGAATGCGCAGCTGCGTCCCGTAGATGAAGTCCCCTTTCGAGAACTCTGAGGAGTCCGAATGGGTGATGATATAGAGCTCTTCTTCGAGAGGGGTGGTTTCGTAGTACGCGATCTTCTTTAACGTAGCG
>JAPWVB010000009.1 GCA_028275205.1 Candidatus Acetothermia bacterium | reverse complement strand
CAACAAGCTCATCAAGGTGATCAGCAAGCCATTCGTCATTGGTCAATAACTGCTGAGTATCCATATGCAAGCGTGCTGAAGCACGCTCACCTAACCCCTTTTGATGGTCGGGGCTTGCGCCGCTCGAGTTCTTCTTTGAGCCTTTCGGCAACCCACATGCGCACCAGCGTTGTGTAGGGGATCTGCTTCTCGCGCGCCACCGCGACCAACAGATCTACAGTCTGAGCGTCCAGACGCAAGGAGACGACTTTCTTTTGGGGCTTGACGAAGACCGGCTCGCGCACCCGCTCGAATTCATCCCAATAGTCTACAAAAGAGTGAGTATCCCAGAACTCAGCTTCTTCTTTGGTATCTTTGAATTTCGGCAATCGAGATTTCATAGACGCACCTCCCGTTGATAGCGCCGACGCTCTTTCTTATCCATCGAGCGGGCAGTGACTACATACCCTTTCGACTTGCGCACCCGATCCACAGCCACAAAGAGATACCGTCCGGCAGCGGTCTGCCCCAAGACAATGTACCGCGTTCCGCGCTTAAAGACAAGTGACTGCAGGTTGAAACAGACCTCTTCGACCTCCTGCGCCGTCACGTGGTGTCGGGCAATATGTTCTACAGAACGCTCGTCCCAGAGCAATTCTGTGATCGGCGGGGAGCGCATGATGAAATTATATGGCGATTGTCCCACCTTCGTCAACTCTTCCGTGCCTTCCGTGATTCAAAAGATCATCCCCATCTCCGCAAGCGGAGAGGGAACGGGTGAGGTAGGGGTGAGGGGAAAAACGAACCGGCCCTGGGGTCTTTTCCCCAGGGCCGGGCCAACTCCGTCCAGAAGCCCTCTCTTCAGCTCACTAGAACTTGAAGTTGATGCTGAAGGCCTGGGCTCGCAGGAAGTTCACGTTCAGGATCGTCCCGCTGCTGACCGTGACGTTGCCCACCTTCCACGACAGGTCGATGATGCCCTCCTGGAAGTTGGAGAAGAGGTTCCCCAACACCAGGCTGATGTTGATGGACATATCGCCCACGGTCCCGGCTAGATTGATCGCGTGATAGCGCAAGCCGGAGCCGAAGAGGCCGCAGACCGTCTCTTCGTTGCAGAAGGCGATGACGCTGACGACCTTCATCCCCGGCGGATCGAAGACCGAGATCAACTGGCTCCAGTACAGATTGAACGCGCCGGTGTAGGTCGGCCAGATGTAGCCCACCACGGTCATCGAGATGTCGCCGACCTTCAAGCTCGTGGTGAAGACATCGGAGGCCATCGTGAGGTCCGGCCCGACGATGTTGATGGTGTTGTTGATCTCCAGGTTGAACGGAGCGAGCTTGAAGTTCTGGGTCAGCTCGACGAAGCGCAACCCGGCGGGACCCTCGGCGAACTCGAACTCCAGCCGCGCGCCCCAGGTGATCCCGGCGAGCTTGAGGTTGCGGATGAAGAGCTTCTCCTCGTAGAAGGCGAAGAGATTCTCGACCTTGCCGCCGCGCACGATCTCCAGCGGCTTACACTCGGCGAAGCACTCCACCCCTTGGCGGGCGCCAATCCACGATTCGCCGCGGATGGTGATGCCGCTGACCGTTTGTCCTTCAACGCTGGTCACGATGCCCATGCGCCAGGCGGGCGTGGTGGCGCTGCCGATGTTGGCGAACATGCCGCGCAGCCCGATGGTCAGCCCCGCCAGCGACAGCGACAGCTCCGAGACCTTCTTGCGGAAGGTCAGCGGCTGGCCCAGCGGGTCAGTAGTTTGCGCTTCCATGATCCCCGCTAGGTAGAGGTTGCGCAGCGCCGGATGCAGATACCCATAGACGAAGTCCGTCCCTTCGATCAGCAGGTAGAGGTAGTGCTCCGCCAGGGCGAGCGGATCGGTCGCTGGATCATAGGGACAGGCCGGCAAGCCGGTCGTCAACGGCACCGTCTGTTGATTGGCGATGGCCGGATCGGCGGTGTTGACGCAGTAGGCCGGCAGCCCCAGGGCATCGCGGATCGCGCGGATCTCGATGATATTGGGCGCGAAGATGAACTGGGACTTGGCCACCAAGGCGCCGATCGTGCCGGTGAAGACGAACGCCTGATACTCCAGCCCGCGGAACGTGAACACCGAGACGCTGGTGATGTCCACGCCGCTGACCGAGAGCGTCAGCAGCAGGTCCAGCTCTAGCTTCACGTCAATCTTATCGATCTTTGTGTTGTTTGGGCCATAATAGAGGGCAGACGGCCTAAAGACGATATCCAACGTTGCGGAACCGCTGACCGGAGCGGCTTGGGCAGACCAGCCCGCTGCGGCCACGGCTAGCACCGCTACGATTGTCATGAGTCTTCTAAACATTGACAGAACCTCCTTTTTCTCGGTTTTTCACACGCGCCTTAGAACTTCAGCTCGATGCTGAACTGCTGGGCCGCCAGCTCCACATGGGTGCCTTTGAAGACATTCACGCCTGGGGGATTGTTCCACGCGTTCCGATCGGCCTGGGAGTTGACGAAGATCGTCCAGCTGCTGATGGTCACCGGTCCGAGAGCCCAGCTTGCCTTCGCGGAGAAGAGATACAGGTCCTTCAGCAGGCTGCCGTACGTGGCCGCGAACAGATAGACGGTCATGTCCCCGACCTCGAAGAGCAAGTCATAGTCCACTTCGATGAACGGGTTGGGCGTGCCGTAGTTGATGAGGTTGGGGATGTAGCACGCGCCCAAAACGCCTGCGTACTCATCCGGATCGCAGGTGACCAAGGCGATCGAAGCCGTCGCTCCCGGCGCGTCGAACTCCGCGTAAATCTGGGTCAGCAGGCTCTCCCACGCGCCGATGGCGTTGGGGCGGAAGTCCCAGCGGATGAAGCCGCTCGCCTCGCCGAAGGAGGCGTTGAACCAGATCTGATCGCGCAGGAAGCGCTCGAACCCGCGGTCAAACCGCGCGATGTTCGTCACGCTGATCCCCAGCGGGGTGATCTTCGGCGTGGACGTCTGGATGGCCACGAAGGTCGGCTGGCGCGCGTCCGCAGCGACGCCGGCAAGCTGCATCTCTATGATGATAGAGTGCGTGAGGCCCGCGAGCTTCAGCCCGGTGATGTAGAGCTTCTCCTCTTCGGGCTGGAAGCCGGGGACGACGATGCCGCCGGTGGCCGGGTAGGGCACGAAGATGTACGCGTTCTGAGTGCCCAGGCGCTGATTGGGCTTGCACTCGCCGAAGCACTCAAACCCCTGGCGCGCGCCGATCCAGGTCTCGCTGCGCACGTCAATGCCGCTGACGGTCTTGCCCGCCAGGATGAGCACCGTGCCGATGGTGAAGCTCGGCGCGTCGACCGTGCCGAAGTTGGCAAAGAGCGCGCGCAGGCCCAGCGTCAGCCCCGCAATGCTCAGAGTGACTTCCGCGGCCTTCTTGCGGAAGGTCAACGGATAATTGAGCAGCGAGGTGTGACCGTAGGCAGGTACCAGCGGGTTGATGGCGTCAAAGAGGTTCGCCATCATGATGTTCCCAATGGGGCCCGTCTGCTCGCTGTAGCCCACGAAGAACAAGTAGGCCCAGTAGATATACCCATAGACCGGATCAAGGATGCCCGCGCCGGAGCCATATGCACACCCAGTAGGGTCAACATCCGAGTAGTCTTCCGGTGCGGACCGATTGAGACAATAGAAGCGGGTGCCGCTGCCGGAGCGGACCTCCTCGAACTCCATGATGTTGGGCGCGAAGACCATCGCGGTCTCGAAGACCATCGCACCCACGGTGGCCTTGGCCCAGAAGATCTGGGTCTCCACACCCTTGAAGGTGAACGAGGTGCTGCTGGTCAGCTCCAGGCCGCTGATGGACATCGTGAGCAACAGATCGGCCTCAAACTTGACCAGGATCCGGTCAATCTTGTTGATCGGATCTTCGGGGTTGCAGATGATCTCAAGGGTATCAGGGTCAATCGTACAATCCTGCTGCGGGTAGAAGACGATGTCCACGGAGAAGCTCCCCGTGATCGGGGCCGCAGTAGCCGTCCACGAGAGTGCCCCAGCCACAAACAACGCTAGCGCACTGGCCAGAACTGTGATTCTTCTAAACATTGACGAAACCTCCTTTTTCTGGTTTTACACGCCGTCCATTAGAACTTGGTGTTCATGCTGAACGCCACGCCACCAAGCAGGTCGGTCAGGATCACGGCCGAGAACGTTATCGAGACCGGCTCGAACGCGAAGCCCATGTCCACATCGAGCTCGGCGAATTTGCCCAAGAGACCGCCATCGAAGATGATTTTAGCCGCGAGGCTCACCGGTCCGACCGTGCCCGAGAGGCTCAGGTCATGCTCGATCACGGGCGGTACAGTGCCAAAGCCGCAGTAGACCGGGTTGGTGCAGAAGAGGATATCGCTGGTCACCGTCAGCCCGGGCGGATCGAAGGTGGTGACGAACTCGCTGAGGCCCGGCTCAAACGACCACGAGCCGTTGTTGCGCCAGATGAAGATCCCCGTGACCGAGGCATCCCCGGCCTTCAACCCGACCGTGGTGATGTTGCTGATCAGGTCGAAGTTGCCGTTCCATCTCCAGGTCGTCTGGACGTTGAGCTTCCACGGCGTGAAGGTGTACGCCTGGGTCAACTCCATGTAGCACAGCGGGTTGGTGATGGTCATGGCGTCGCCCGTTGTGTCATAGGGGTAGAACCAGCCGTCGTCGTCATCGTCCACCTGGTCAATGGTGCACTGCGCAAGATCGAAGTGGAACTCGGCGCGGAAGTCGTTGCGGACGCCGGCGATCACGACGTTATTGAGGAAGACCTTCTCCTCCTCGAGGTTGACCATGCCGCCGCCGGTGACCATCTGGTTGAAGAAGCGCTCCAGGGGCTTGCACTCGCCGAAGCACTCCAGACCCTGCTTGGCGCCGAGCCACAGCTCGCCGCGCACGCCCACGCCGCTGACCGTCTTGCCCTCCATCGCCAGCTGCAAGCCGCTGCGCAGGCTGTAGCCGGTCGGGCTGGTGGAGACGTTGGCGAAGAGCGCCTTGACGTTGAGCACCAACCCGGCGATGTTCAGGCTGAGATCCGCAATCTTCTTGCGGAACCGGATGATGTTGTTGAGGGCGTTCGTCGGGTCGAGCGCGCGCGCCCAGACCAGGTTCTGGACGAGCGGGTGGACCCAGCCGGCGAACATCTCATAGAACTCGACGTTCCCGAAGACCGGGTCAGCCAAGTAACCGCTGATGACGGCCGGGAAGGCGCAGTATGCCGAAGCTGGCAATGTTGGCAGCGAGGGGCTCGTCAAGCACCAGCGCGTCCGACCATACTGATCGCGCGTCTCCTCGAACTCGAAGAACGTCGGCGAGAAGATGATCGTATCCTTGATGGTCAGAGCACCCACGGTGGCGCTGATCACGAACGATTGAAATTCAACGCCCAGGAAGGTGAAGACCGTGGTGCTGGTGACATCCAAGCCGCTGATCGAGAGCGTCAGGATCAGATCGGCCTCAAACTTCATGTCGATGAGATCAACCTTTAAGCCATTCTGCGGGTAGAAGACGATGTCAACACCGAAGCTCCCGCTGATGGGAGCAGCGTTCGCTCCCCACGAAAGCGCGCCCACAACCGCGAGCGCACAAGTTAGGGCGAGTAATCTTCTAAACATGTACAGAAACCTCCTTTTTTACTCGGTTTTGCGACGTACGCACGAAAGTGACGGCTCTGCGGTTGGTTTTGGTTTTCCCCCAGTCTAGCGACCACCTCCTTTGCAGGTCGTTTTTTGGTGGCTATATTATAGCACTGACCCGTCCCTATGTCAAGAGGGCCACGATCACCGCGACGACACCGGCAAAGACAGCAAATCCCGTGATCAGCAGCGCGTTATTCATCTGCCGTTGCAGCTTTTCGAGCTCCTCAGGGACGACGCCCCCGGAGGAGGCCGCGCGGGCCTGCTGCAGCTCGCTCTTAAGGCTCTGCAGTTGGCTTTGGAGGCTGGCGATCTGCGCGTTGCTCTGGGCGAGCTGCTCCTTGAGAGAAGCGACCTCGGCGCTGCTATCGCTGGTCGGCCGGCTCTTGAGCGTGGCCACGTCCTGCTCCAGTTTGTCTAACGACTGCACGCGCTCCGAGAGCTTGAAGATCAGATCTTGCAAGACTTTGAGATCGGCGGGCTGGATCTTCTCCGGGTCGTTCTGTAGGTATCTGACGGCCCGGGCGATGAGCACCGCGGCGTCGTAGCGGGTGAGGGCCTTGCTGCCCTGGAATTCCCCGTTGGGCAGCCCGGTGATGATGCCGCGCTCCACCAAGAACTTCAGATCGCTGGCGGCGTAGTGATCTGCTGGGACGTCCACGAAGATTGAGCCGCGCCCTGCGGCAGGCTTCGTTGCGGGCTTCTGTGCGGGCTTTTGGGACGGCTGTTTGGGCTGGCCGTCGGCCAATGCTAAGAGCCCCATGCCCACCACCATCAGCCCGATCAGCACGACTTTGAGACTTCTCATGTCTACCTCCCCGAGTTCGTTATGCCCAACCTCCTCGGGTCTTTTTGTCCTGCCTCGAGGGCGTATTGTAGGTTACAGAACTTGAGGCGGTCAAGCCCACCTGTCCATCCCGGAGGGTGATGAGCGCCTCCAACTTTTTGGACAGTGGGATTATAGCGTCGGGGGTCGTGTCTGTCAAGGGGGAGGGCGGCCTTGACAAGGGGGAAGTTCGTCCCGTATAATGTTAGCAGAGTCGTGATGAGTCTGCTAAATGTTGGCAAAGGAGTGACGTATGATTCGATTCGATCGTTTTACTGAGAAGGCCCAGGAGGTCTTCCGCGATTCGACTGATCTTCTGGAGAAGTACAAGCACAATCAGCTCGACGTCGAGCATATCTTCTATACGCTTGCGGCGAAGGAGGGCGTGGGGCAAGAGCTTTTGAAAGAGATGGGCGTGCCCATCCCCGGGCTGCTCAAAGATCTTGAGATGCTCTTGACCGAAAAGCCGAGCGTCTCCACGACCGTGGGGCAACAGATCTACATCACCCCGCGTTTGGAGATGCTTGTTAAGTCCGCTCAGGTCGAGGCCGATCGTCTCAAGGACGAATTCATCGGGATCGAGCATCTGCTCATTGCGATCAGCCAAGACCCAAACACCGCTCTGCGAAGGGTCTTATATAAATATAGTATAACTCCCGAGGCGGTCTATCAGGCGCTCTCGAAGGTGCGCGGCGCCCAGCGCGTCACCGACCGAGAAGCTGAAAGCCGCTATAAAGCGCTCGAGCGATTCTCTGTGAATCTCACGGCGCTGGCCCGCGAGGGCAAGCTCGACCCGGTCATCGGGCGCTCGCGCGAGATCCGTCGAGCGGTGCAGATCCTCTCGCGCAGAAAGAAGAACAACCCGGTCTTCATCGGCGAGCCGGGCGTGGGCAAGACGGCCATCGTGGAAGGGCTCGCGCAGCGGATCGTCGCCGGCGACGTCCCCGACAGCCTCAAAGACAAAGAGTTGGTCCAGCTCGATCTTGCCGCGCTCGTCGCGGGCACCAAGTTCCGCGGGGAGTTCGAGGAGCGCCTCAAGGCCGTGATCAACGAGATCGAGAACGCCAAGGGCAAGATTATAGTCTTTATTGACGAGCTGCACACGGTCGTGGGGGCTGGTGCGGCTGAAGGCGCTATTGATGCGTCGAATATCTTGAAGCCCGTCTTGGCCCGCGGCACGTTCCAAGTGATCGGGGCGACGACGCTCGACGAATACAGAGAGCACATCGAGCAAGACCCAGCGCTCGAACGACGCTTCCAAAAAGTCTTAATCGAAGAGCCCTCTGTAGACGAGACGATCGCGATCTTAGAGGGGCTGCGACCAAAGCTCGAGGCACACCACAACGTCAAGATCACTGATGGGGCCCTGAGAGCGGCGGCGCAGCTTGCGGCGCGCTATATCTCCGACAGATTCCTCCCCGACAAAGCGATAGATCTCCTCGACGAAGCCGCGGCCAAGCTCAGGGTGGATCGCACGTTCGCGCCCGAAGTCCAAGAGATCACGGAGAAAATTCGATTAGTAGAAGGGCGCCTGAAGAACGCCGACCCCAAGACGGCGCAGCAGCTCCAGAAGGAGCTCGAAAAGCTTCAGACTGAAAAAGCCCAGCGCGAGGCCGAGCATACTCAAAGAGTCCAGCGGGAGCCCATCGTCACCGAGCGGGAGATCGCCGAGACGGTCGCGCTGTGGACGGGCATCCCCGTGGAGCAGATGTTCGAAGAAGAGCGCGAGCGCTTGGCGAAGCTCGAGGAGCGCTTACATCAGAGAGTGATTGACCAGAACGACGCTGTCAGAGCCGTGGCGCAGGCGGTGCGCCGCGCCCGCGCTGGGCTCAAAGACCCGCGGCGCCCCGCAGGGAGCTTCTTGTTCTTAGGCCCGACGGGCGTGGGCAAGACCGAGCTGGCCAAAGCGTTAGCTGAAGCGCTCTTTGGTGACGAGAGCGCGCTCTTGCGCTTCGACATGTCCGAATTTATGGAGCCCCACTCTGTGGCGAAGCTAATCGGCTCCCCGCCGGGCTACGTGGGCTACGAAGAAGGGGGTCAACTGACTGAAGCCGTGAGAAGAAAGCCCTACAGAGTTATTCTCTTCGACGAGATCGAAAAAGCCCATCGAGACGTCTTCAATATTCTCTTGCAGGTCCTTGATGACGGGCGGCTCACCGACGGGCATGGGCGCACCGTGGACTTCAAGAACACTATCATTCTGATGACGAGCAATCTCGGCAGCGAGTCTATCGTCTCCAAGACGACGCAGCTGGGCTTTGTCAGCGAGAAGAGCGACGCCCACGAGCGCTCCTATCAAGAGATTCGCGAGCGCGTCCTGAGCGAGGTGAAGAGGTTCTTCCGCCCAGAATTTCTCAACAGGCTCGACGGGATCATCGTCTTCCGCCCGCTGTCGAGGGAGAATCTCTTGGAGATCGTCTCGCTGAAGCTCGAAGTGTTGCGCAAGAAGCTGGCCGAGCGGGGAATCGCGCTTGAGGTGAGCGAGGCGGCCAAGGCGCTCCTGGCCGAGAAGGGGTATGACCCGCTCTATGGGGCGCGGCCCTTGCAGCGAGTTATTCAAGAGGAGATCGAGAACGAGCTTGCCATGCAGATCGTCGAGAACAAGCTCAAAGAGGGGGACACGGTGCGCGTAGACGCTCACGACGGACGGTTCACGCTCACGGTCGTCAGCGAGGCCGCCGTCGCGGTATAATAGACTTATGGCTACTCTGGTCACGAAGCGGCGCTTCACCGTCTGGGAGTACCATCGCTTGGCGGAGGCGGGCATTCTCCGTGAGGACGATCGTGTGGAACTCCTCGAAGGGGAGATCTTCGAGATGAGCCCGATCAGCAGTCGTCATGCCAGTTGTGTTACACGGTTGAACCATCTCCTACAAGACCAAGCCAAGGGGCGTGCTATCGTGAGCGTGCAGAATCCGATTCGGCTGAGTGACTATTCGGAGCCGCAACCCGATGTCGCTCTGCTTGTGCCCAGGACGGATTTCTACCGCGATGCCCTCCCGACCCCTAGGGACGTGCTCTTAGTGATCGAAGTTTGCGAGACTTCCGGGGAGTTTGACCGTCACGTCAAGCTCCCCCTCTACGCCAAGGCGGGCATCCCCGAAGTATGGATTGTAGATTTATCTCGCGAGCAGATCGAAGTCCATCGAGACCCCAAGGTTGAAGGGTATCAGCAAAGTCAGATCGTTGGGCGGGGCCAGACCCTCACCGCGCAGCTTCTTGCTCTAGAGCTCCCGGTCGCAAAGATCTTGGGCTAAATGGCGAGTGTTTCTAGGTGCTGCATGATCTCCCTAGCAGCCTCCCGGTAACGTTCCGTAGGGCCAGCGAGCTCGTCGTCAAAAAACTCAGCGAAGGTCTCGTGTAAGATAGCCTGCACCATCTCTAGGGAGAGGGCTTTTGCAGTGGCGAGCCGCTGAGCAATACGCTCGATCTCTGGAGCGTATTCGTCATCAGGGCATCCCAGAGCAAGCAAGCCGATGGGATCGAGGCGATCTACGATCTCCTTCACGACTTCATAGAGTCTAGCGGCGCTTTTGCCAGCCAGCTTGCCATCGGTCTGCTGACGGCTCATAAACGGTGATCACCTTCATTCGGCGCCCCGTGACGGGGTAGGCCACCACGATGTGTATAGGGCGACGTTGTTGCGTATATCCGAACACGAGGCAACTTGGCCCTCGCGGGTCATCAGGATAATCTTCGATGACTCGCCCAGTAAGTATAGCAGATTCGATCTCGGCTTGCGAGATCTTCCGGGCGCGGCTCTGGCGCTGGGCATGGAGGGTCAATTCCCAATCGCGCTGGCGTATCTTGGCGCGGATGCGCCGCAAGAGCCATGTCCGCTTAGGCAAGCTCCGTTTTCGTCTCATAAGAAGAACTTAATTATTCCCAGCGTCGCCAGCGTCACCAGGACCCCGGCGAGGCTCACCCCCAGCGCGATCAGCGGAAACGCATATCTGAAGGGAATCCCAAAGACGTGGGCGATCAGCGCCCCTGTCCACGCGCCCGTCGCCGGCAGGGGGATCGCCACGAAGAGCACCAGCGCCACCGCCCCAAACCGCGCGATCAGCGCGCTATGGCGCGCGCGGGTGCGCGTCAAGAGCCAGCTCACCACACGATTCAGCATCGCAGAGCGACGGAGCAGCTCCGTCGCCGGCCCCAAGAGCTTTAACAGAATCGGCACCGGCAGGAGATTCCCCACAACTCCCAAAAGATACGAGCTGATGGGGTCAAACCCATAGACCCCCATCGCCACCGGGATCGCCCCGCGCAGCTCGCTGATGGGCAACGCTGCCAGGAGCAGCACCGTCACGATCTCGCGCATGAACTCTATTATATTGCATTTCAGATTGTTAGCTGTATAATAGACCAAAGCGAGCCCGGGAGGGATCACTGTGAAGCTCGCGCTCACCTTCGATGATGTCTTGCTTGTGCCAAAGTGCTCGGAGATTCTCCCCCACGAAGTTGACGTCTCGACCAAAGTGACTCGGAATATTACGCTGAAGATTCCCATTCTTAGCGCGGCTATGGACACGGTCACGGAAGCGGCGATGGCCATCGCTATGGCCAAGGAGGGGGGCTTGGGGATCATCCACCGCAATCTCACCCCCGAACAACAAGCCGAGGAAGTCCGCAAGGTGAAGCGCTACGAAGCCGGGGTGATCCGTGACCCCTGGACGCTCACCAAGGAGGAACCCATCGCGCGCGCCCTACGCCTGATGGCCGAACACAATATCTCTGGGATTCCCATTGTAGACCGCAAGACTGGGGTCTTAGAGGGGCTGATCACCCTCAGGGATCTGCAGGTGCGCGAGGACCTTGACGAGCCCATCGCGCGGCGCATGACCCCCAGAGAGAGGCTTGTCACCGCGCCACCCACGGTCTCCCTTACAGAAGCCAAGAGAATCTTACAAGAGCATCGCATCGAGAAGCTCCCGTTGGTGGACGAGAAGTTCCGCCTATGCGGCCTCATCACCATGAAAGACATTAAGAAAGCGGAGCAGTTCCCCAACGCGTGTAAAGATAGTCATGGGCGGCTGCTGTGCGGTGCGGCCGTAGGGGTCTCGCTCGACATGGAGCGCGAGGAGCTGCTCATTGAAGCCGGGGTGGACGTCTTGGTGGTGGACACCGCGCACGGCCACAGCTCGCGGGTCATCGAGAAAGTTCGAGCATTGAAGAAGAGATTCTCTATTGACGTGATCGCGGGCAACGTGGCGACCGCGGAGGGGACCAAAGCCCTCATAGACGCCGGGGCCGACGCCGTCAAGGTGGGCATCGGCGGGGGTTCGATCTGCACCACGCGCGTGATCAGCGGGGTGGGGGTGCCGCAGCTGTCGGCGGTGCTCGAGTGCGCCAAGGTCGCCCAGAAGTATCAGATCCCCATCATCTCCGATGGGGGGATTCGCTACTCAGGGGATATCGCCAAGGCGTTGGCCGCAGGAGCTTCCGCGGTGATGATCGGGGGATTATTGGCGGGCACTGAGGAGGCCCCCGGGGAGGTCTTTACGCTCAAGGGCGAAACATATAAGACGTATCGAGGGATGGGATCAGTAGGGGCGCTGAAGGCCGCCCCCACGGGGGATCGGCGGTACTTTTGGGATGAGTCCAAGGAGCCGATCGCGGAGGGGATCGAGGGCCGGGTGCGCTATCGCGGCAAGGTCGCTGACGTGCTCTATCAATTAGTTGGGGGTGTCAAGGTCGCTATGGGGTATTGTGGTGCCCCGGATATCCCGACGCTCCAGAGGACAGCGGAGTTCATCCAGATCACGCGAGCGTCGCTCATCGAGAGCCATCCCCACGACGTCCAGATCACTAAAGAGGCCCCAAACTATCGGTTCGGGGACGAGGGGTGAAACTTTCCAAAGGCCTCCCAAGTATAGTATAATAGAGCTAGCTGGTGGGCTAAGGACACCTCCTTCTTTGGACGAGGCGACCCCTAGTATGCGCCTAGCGCATCGGCCGCCAGGGTTTTGCCCCGTCTCCTTGCCTCCGGGAACGGGGATTTTTCCCCAGCGGCTCTCAAGGGGTCGCCCCCTCCCTCCTACGCCAGACGGGGTGATGCTCCCCCAGCATCACCCCGGCCCTCTCTTTTATGGGGATTTGTCTCTTTTTTGTCGGGCCGATAGAATTACCAAGGGAGTGGGCGATGATCGTCTTTATTCTCGTAGCCGTGATCGGGCTGGTGCTGCTGGTGATCTCGGCGGTCTTTGGGATCTTTGGGGACGATATCGAGGTCGCTCCCGAGGTGGAAGGGGGCGGGCCCCACTTTCTGAGCTTGCGGTCTATTGCGGTCTTTCTGACGGCGTTTGGGACGGTGGGGGCGATCGCCCGATATTATAATCTCTCGGCCATGCTCAGCTCGCTGTGGGGCGTG
This sequence comes from Candidatus Acetothermia bacterium, assembly GCA_028275205.1. Taxonomy (GTDB): domain Bacteria; phylum Bipolaricaulota; class Bipolaricaulia; order RBG-16-55-9; family DRXL01; genus JANXCC01. Next base: position 6,554 of record JAPWVB010000009.1, on the reverse strand, counting down.
CTCGCTGGGGTGGCCATGAGCGGGATTTATGTGTTGGCCATGCATCTTGTGCGCTCCCAGGAGGCGAGCTCGCTCATAGAAGATCGGGATCTGATCGGGCTGACCGGGCGGGTGACTGTGGCTATTCCCCCTGATGGGCTTGGGGAGGTGAGCTGCACCGTCAAGGCGCAGCTGGCGCGGCGCTTGGCGCGCTCGGCCAATCGCCAGGCGATCCCCGAGGGGGCTATCGTGCGGATCCTCGAGGTCCACGGGGACGTGGTGATTGTGGAAGCGGTGTAAAGGAGGCGGTATGTTCGGGTTGACGACGTTGCCGGTCTTGCTGGTGCTGATTGCGTTTGTCATCTTGGTCGTGGTGACGACCGCCGTTCGGAACTATATTAAAGTCCCTCCCAACAAGGTCGCGGTCTTCTACGGGCGCAAGCATCGTCTGCCCGATGGCCGGGTGGTGGGGTTTCGCTTGGTGACCGGGGGCGCGGCCCTCAAATGGCCGGTCGTCGAGAATGTCACGTATCTCGTTAAAGAGGGTGATCGCGATCGCGCACGAGGACTGCGCCTGGTACAGTGAGGAGCGCTTCGTGCCGCCGTTTTTGCAGAAGTTCGGGGTGAGGTCTCTGAAGGAGCGCCAGCGCGAAGATTTAAGGGAGATCGTGCAGGCGCTGCGCCGTCTGGGGCTGCCCATTACGATCGAGGCGTATTATGCGGAGAAGAGCCCCGACGGGCGAGTGCGCTTCGTGCGAGAAGTTTGAATCACGGAAGGGAACACGGAAGGCACGGAGGATTGCGACCTTCGGTGCTTTCCGGGCAATCCCGTGCCTTCCGTGATTCAGCCCGGCCTACGGCTTCAGGTTATAGAACGTCAAGAGCAGAATGATCTGCTTCTGCGACAGCAAGTTCCGCCCTTTGCTGTTCTTGAGGCTCACGAGTTTGCTCACGGTCTCGATAGGCGCAGCCTTCTTCATGGCTTCGATCGTGCCCTCCCCAAAATCCGGGAAGTGCGCGATGCGCTGCTCCAGCTCCGCCACGGTGATGCTTGTCGGGCGATTGCCGATCTTGTAGTACGCAACAAGCGCGCTCGCGATATCCGCGGGGCTTGTCGGCTGTTGCGCCGTCCCCACCAAGACCGTCCCTACAACCCCAAGGGCCAACACCGCCACGACCGTCCGCACGACTCTTGCTCTGTCGAACATTGTGTGGTACCTCCCTTCTGTTTAAGTTTCTGTTCGACGGCGGGAGTGTAGCAGCCCCATGCAAACTGGGTGCAAACTCCTCAGTTTGCGCCACCCCCTCCGCTTGCGGGGAGGGCTAGGGTGAGGTAGAATTTCGAGCCTATATGGGGTAAAAATATATTTCTTTGGGCGCTTTGCGGTCTATCGTGACGGGGAGCTCCTCTCGTGGAGGAACGCCAAGACCCTCGCGCTCCTGAAGATCTTAGCGGGCGAGCGCGGGCGACTCTTCTTGGCTGATGAGCTGATCGAGTATCTGTGGCCAGGCTGCGAGAATCTGCGCAGCGCCGCGTCGAATCTGAGGGGGCGCGTTGCCGAGCTGAGGAAGATCTTCGGGCCCTCTTTTATTATCACGCGGCGCGGGGGCTATGGGGTTGCGGCCGAGGGCGACTGCTGGAGTGATGCCGAGGAGTTCTCACATCTGGAGGAGCTCGGGCGGCGCGCCTACGGGGAGGGAAGATGGGAGGAAGCGCTCGTGGCGTTGCGGGAGGCTGTAGCCCTCTATCGGGGCGAATACTTAGCAGAAGATCGCTATGAGGAGTGGGCCTTCCAGATTCGGGAGCGCTATCGGGAGCGCTTTGTGGAGGTCTTGAGTCTGTTAGCAGACTCTCTGGCGCGGCAGGGGCAGTACGCGAGAGCGTTGGGGTATCTGGAGCGAGCCATCGGCGAAGCCCCTCTGCAGGAGACGCTCTATCGCCAGATGATGGTCTATGCGTTCTGCGCTGGGGAGCGGGCTCGGGCTCTTGGGGCCTATGAGCGCTGTCGCGCCGTGCTGGAGCGCGAGCTTGGGGAGCGGCCCTCCTCCCAGACGGAGCAGCTGTATAGACAGATTCAGTCCGAGAGGGTTGCTGAGCTTGAGCGCGTCTATCCGAGGGCGGCGCCACCGCCCCGCCTCCCTGGGAGGATGAGGCAGCCGCCGTTTGTAGGGCGCACTCGCGAATGGGCTCAACTCGCGTCAGCTTTGGGCAAAGCACGCTCAGGGATGGGTCAGCTCGTGCTGATCTCTGGGGAGGCGGGGGTGGGCAAGACGCGCCTTGGTGAGGAATTTCTGCGCTGGGCGCATACCCAAGGCGTGCAGACCCTCTATGGGCGCTGCTCCGAATTGGAGAGCCCTCTGCCGTGGCAGCCATGGAGAGAGGCGCTGAGCGGGGGAATCTCCCAGGTGAGCAGAGCCGATCTCGTGGGCATTCCACCGGCGTGGCTGGCGGAGCTTGCCGAGATTATTCCGGAGCTGCGCTCTTTGTGTGAGTTCTCCGGGATGGTGCTTCCCCAGGAGTTCCGCCAGTATCGGCTCTTTGAGGCGCTCTCCGCGGTGATTGGGGCGTTAGCGGCTCGTGCCCCGCTGATCGTGATGCTTGATGACTTGCAATGGGCAGATAGCCAATCTCTCGATTTTCTTTGCTATCTTTTGGAGAGAGGGATGGGCGAATCCCTCTTCATTATAGGGGCGGCGCGGACGGAGGAGCTTGGGGGCAAGCTCGATCGGGTGCGGCATCAGGGTGCGCGCTTCGGGCGGCTGGAGGAGATTCCTCTGGGGCGCTTGAGCGAACAGGAGCTGCAGGAGTTGGTGGAGAAGCTCGCCGATGAGCTGGAGGTAGCTTCGGACTTTGGAGGGCATCTCTATCGGGAGAGCATGGGGAATCCGCTCTTGGCGACCGCGGTGTTACAGGCGCTCTTTGAGAATGGGGCCTTCACACCCCAGGGAGGACGATGGTGCCTGAGGGAGCCTGTGAGGGTCGAGCTAATGCCCCACGCTCAGGTACTGCTGAGGCGGCGGGTGCAGCGGACGAGTGCCGCGGCTCAGCGGGTCTTACAGCTGCTGGCGTGCGCGGGGCAGCTCGAGCTTGCGGTGATCGAAGCGGCGTGGGAGGGTACCTCGGAGGAGCTCTTGGCGCATTTGGCGGAGTTGGTCTCGCAGGGGCTCGTGAGCGAGCGTGGGGGGCGCTATGAGTGTGTGCACGACAAGTTCCGCGAGGTCGTGTACGAGCAGCTTGAGGAGCCGCGGCGGATTTGGCTTCATCGGCGGATTGCGCAGGCGATCGAGCACGTCTATTCAGACCCGGTGGCGGCGGGGCTGGCGGCGCAGGTCGCGCAGCATTATGAGCGGGGTGGGCAGCCCTTGCGAGCGCTGGAGTGGGTGATGCGCGGGGTAGAAGAATGTCAGAGGCGCTATCAGATTGAGGAGGGCCTGCAGCTTGTGGAGCAAGGGATGCGCTTGCTAGAGAGAGTGGTGGGGCGGCTCAAGGAGAGTGAGCATGTCGAGAAGGAGTTCAGTCTTCTTGTGAGCAAGTTGGACTTCCAGTGGAAGAGTGGCCAGATACAAGAGGCCTGGGAGACTGTCACACGATTGGGGGTGCTTGCGGAATCCCTCGATCTTTCGAAGAGGGTCGAAGCGCGGCAATGGCAGGCCCAATGGCTCATCCGTGCTGCCCAGTACGCCAAGGCGCTTGAATGCGCTCAAGAGGCCTACGCGCTCAGCCCCGAAGATTCGATCCTGAGGGCGGTGAGCTTAGATCAGATCGGGCTCATTCATTTCTGCACCGGGGATTATCAAGCAGCTCTGCGGTACTATCAGGAAGCTCTGAAGATCTTTCATGGGCGTGATCCTGTGAAGGAGGCCTATGTGCGGAATAACTGCGCTAACGCCCTCGTCAAGCTGGGCGACTTGAGAGGTGCTCTGGAGCAGTATGCCGCAGCCTTGGAACTCTATCGGGAGGACCAACAGAAAGCAAGCGGTATTCTGAATAATATGGGAGCTGCCTTGCGCTACTTGGGGGAGTATTCCCGGGCTCTGCTTTGTCTGGAGCGGGCTTGCAGTATAGATCGAGCGATAGGGAACCGCCTGGGGTTGGGATTCAGTCTCTGTAATTTAGCCCAAGTCTACCGGCTCTTGGGGGCTTTCGCCCAGGCGTTAGATCTGAGCCAGCAGGCTCATCAGATCTTTATCAGTCTTGGGGATCGCTTTGGCCAATGTATGATGGAACGATGGTTGGGGAGCACATATCGGGATTTAGCTCAATATGAGCAATCAGCTCAATACCTCCGGAGGGCTCTGGAGGGTGCCCGCGCTATCGGCGCTCATGCTGAAGAAGGGGAAGCTCTTGTCGAACTTGGGGCAACTCTCTTGAATACTGACCACCTTGACGAAGCCCTCTCCTGTCTCCATCAGGCGCTTGCTCTCAGCCAGCAGCACCAATGGGTGAGAGCGCGTGTCTATACTGTCTTTGCCGAGGCATATCTTGCCCAGAAAGAAGCAGACAAAGCCCTCGAAGCCGCGCAACGCGCCCTCGAGCTGATCGTTCAAGGAGGGTGGAAGGGAGTACCTCTCATCCGTGCGCGGTATCTCCAGTATCGTGCCTTGCACGCCCTCAATCGCCCCCAAGCCCTCGAAGCCCTGCGTGCTGCCCAGCAAGAGCTGCTCAAGACAGCGGATCAGATCACCGACCCGTCCCTGCGCACAAGCTTCCTCAACATCCCGCTCCACCGCCAGATCCTCACGGAGCTCGCGCGCGCTTGACGGCCCCCCCTCCCTCTGCTACCATAAAATGTCATGGACCAGCTCCTCTACCAAGGCAAAGCCAAACAGCTCCTGGCCACCCCCGACCCCGCAACGATCATCGTGCGCTTCACCGACACCGTCACCGCCGGCAACGGCAAGAAACGCGCCACCATCCCCGGCAAAGGGGCACTTGCCGCTCAAATCTCTATGCGGCTCTTCGAGCTCCTCTCCACCCAGAATATCCCCACTCACTACATCCGCCAGCTCGATGAGCAGAGCTTCCTCGCCCACAAGGTCCAGATCATCCCCCTGGAGGTCGTGGTGCGCCACTATGCGACCGGCTCGATCACCAAGAGACTGGGAATCCCCAAGGGCAGAGCCTTCCAGCCCCCCTTGGTGGAGTTCTTCTACAAGTCCGACGAGCTGGGCGATCCCCCCCTCTGCGAGGCCCACATCTATGCCCTGGGCCTCGCTACCCCCCACGAGCTTGCCCAGATCGTCTCCCTCGCCCAGAGGGCTGCGGCTATCTTATCTGACTATGTGGCCCAGCGGGACCTGAAGCTCGTGGATATGAAGTTTGAGTTTGGGCGGGTCGGGGAGGGGCCGGGGGAGGGGTCAAGAATCCTCCTCGCCGATGAGATCTCCCCCGACACGATGCGGCTGTGGGACGCCCGCACCGACGAGAGCCTCGATAAAGACGTGTTCCGTGAAGACAAGGGCGATCTGCTGCGCGCCTACCAGGAGGTCGCGCGCCGCCTGAACCTCACCCTGCCCCTCTCCGCAAGCGGAGAGGGAACGGGTGAGGTGGGAACGGGTGAGGTGGGGCTATGAAAGAATTTCTGGTGCGGGTGGTGGTAGAACCCAAGCCGGAGCTGCTCGATCCCCAGGGCCAAGCGGTCGAGCGCGCTCTGGTGGAACTGGGGCTGAAGAACGTCTCCCAGACCCGCGTGGGCAAGTGCATCACCTTCAGATTGAAGGCGATCTCCGCATCTCAAGCGCGCCAGCGCGTCACCGAGATCGCCCAGAAATTCTTAGCCAACCCCGTGATCGAGCGCTTCTCCGTGGAGGTGGAGGAGCTGTGAGGGCCGCGGTCGTCGTCTTCCCTGGTTCCAACTGCGATCACGATACGTATTATGTACTCAAAGAGCTCGTGGGGGTCGAGACAGATCTCTTATGGTATCGCCAGACGCAGCTCGACCGATACGATCTGATCGTGCTGCCGGGGGGATTTTCGTATGGGGACTATCTGCGGGCGGGGGCGATCGCGCGGTTTGCCCCGGTGGTGCAGGCGCTCCCAGAATATATAGAGAAGCAGCGCGGGATCGTGCTGGGGATCTGCAACGGCTTTCAGATCTTAACAGAAGCGGGGCTCTTGCCCGGCGCGCTGGCGCGCAACATCTCCCAAAAATTCATCTGTAAGACCGTCAAGCTGCGCGTCGAGAACAATGCGACCCCGCTGACACAGCTCTTGAGCTATGGACAGATCATCGAGCTTCCCATCGCCCACGGGGAGGGGCGCTACGTCGCCCCAAAAGATATCATAGAGCGCTTGAAGCGCAACCGTCAGATTCTCTTGACGTATTACGGGGAGAACCCCAACGGCTCGATGGAGAACATCGCGGCGATCATGAATGAGACGGGGACGGTCTTCGGGATGATGCCCCACCCGGAGCGCAATAGCGAAAAGCTCCTTGGGACGGGGGATGGGCTGAAGATCTTCCAAGCGTTAGTGACAAGCTGTCAGCTCTCAGTATGAACGGACTCTCCCAAAGCGAATACGAGACGATCTGCGCGCGTTTGGGGCGCACGCCCAACGAGATCGAGCTGGGGCT
>JAPWVB010000108.1 GCA_028275205.1 Candidatus Acetothermia bacterium | reverse complement strand
CGCCTTCAAGAAGGCGCGCCGATTCACCCGCACGCTCATCGCTGCACCTCCTCAGAGTTTAAAATTTCAATGCGCAATCGTCAGCCCGAAAGGCATCTTTGTACAAGCGCAGCTTTCCCCCAGAGAGCGCGACGACATCGAAGCGCACAGCTAAGTTGGTCGGATGCCGCGCAAGATAGTGCTGGGCCGTCAAGAGAATCTTGCGCTGTTTTCTGTGATTGATCGTCTCTTCGGGAAGACCAAAAATCTCTTGGGAGCGCGAGCGCACCTCGATAAAGACTAAAACATCCCCGTCACGAGCGATGAGGTCTATCTCGCCGCCGCGCCAGCGATAACGCTCCGCGATGATCTCGTACCCGTGCTCCCGGAGGAAGTCGCGAGCCAAATGTTCTGCTTCCTCCCCGCGCATAGCTCCCTCGCCAACTGAGCATAGCCGCAATAGACGGGATTGTCAAGTGCGAAATCGAGCATCGCGTAAGCCGGAAAAGTGAGCGTATTATTCGTGCGATTCTGCTCCAGCACGTCGTGATCGGGGTCTACCTCGGCTTGCACCGGGGCGCTTGTGCTCTTGAACGTTAGGTCAGAGACCGTTTGCTGTCCGTCCCAGCGCGCTTCTAAGGCGCTGCCGTCGCGCAGATATAAGACGACCTTCACCGGGGCGATCGCCTCGCCCTGGCGGACGATCGTCACTCGCGTCTCGATCTGGCCGTCTTCCAGCCGACGCCAGCTCCCCACCGGCAACGAAAAGTCGAGAGTCTTGACGGTGCGCAGCCAGATGTCGAAGAACCAATCTAACTCTTGGGCAGAGACTTCTTCGGCGACGGCGATGAAGTCTTGCGTCGTCGCGTTCTTGTACGTGAAGCGTGCGTAGTACTCTCTCATCAGACGATCGAAGTTCTCCGCGCCCACCACCCAGCGGAGCATCCATAGGACCCCTGAGCCCTTAGTGTAGACGGCCTGGGCGTAGCTGCGCAGCGACGGGAACTGATCAGCCCGAGTCAGCACGGGAATTCCCGGCTCGCGGAAGTTATATGAACTGCGCGAGGAGAGAGGAGCCTGACGACGCTCGATATCATAGAGCTCTTCAGAAAAAGTCGCAAAAGCCTCGTCGAGCCAGGCCTCGTCCATCTCGTCGTCGCCCACGGCCGCGTACCACCATTGATGAGCTAACTCATGGACGATCTCCGTAACAGATCCTCCGGCGATCATCACGATCCCCGGATACTCCATCCCGCCGCCTACGGTCACTTGCGCGACGGTGACCACGGGGTACGCATACGGCCCGAAACGCTCGTTGAAGAAATTCATGGCATCGGCAGCTGTTGCCGTCATATTGAACCCCAGCGAGAGCACGCGCAATTGTGAGCCGTTCGAAAGCGTTGCCTCTTCGACGCGATAGAACGGCCCGGCGACCCAAGCAAAGTCGTGCACGCGCTCGGCTCTGGCTTTGACGATCTTTTGCGCGCCTTGCACCGTCTCGCTGAGGATGACCCCCGTGCAGCCGACGACGAAGTTCGCTGGGACAGTGAGAGTGACGTCATAGTTGGCAAAGTCGCCGTAGAACTCTCCAAGAAAGCTGTATTTATCGAGGTTCCAGCCCTCGTCGGCGTCGTAGACGACGACCTTGGGGTACCATAACGTCACAGTATACGTGCCGTTGCGGTGGCCGCTGCGCACGGCAAACGATGCCGCCCAGAGAGCCCCAGGAGCGGGCTGCATCAAGTCGTTGAGAAACTCGATCTGCAGCTCCAGAGTCTCGCCGTCGGCCAGGGGCTTCGGCAGCGCGACGCGCATCAGCGTGTCGTCTAGTGTGAACGAGAGCGCCTGCCCGTTCGCTGTGATGCTCTTGATCTCCATGAAGGCGTCGTCGTCGGGCGACGCATAGATCAGCGTGGGGAAGATGCCGGCGCGCTGGAGCTCCTGCTGATATTTGGTGTTGGCGCCGCGCTTGAACGCATTGGGCACCACGTGGAAGTAGAGTTCTTTAAGCTCTGTGCCGGTGCGGTTGGTGAAGCGTACGATCTCCGTGCCCGTGATGATATTTTGAGCTATATCGAGCTGGGCCGAGATCGCGTACTCGATCTCGTTTGGCAGCGCCCACAGAGCGAAAGACCAACAGACTAAAACGAGCAGCCACAGTCCGACGCCGACCGACAGATTTCGTGTGCGCATAGCAGCCTCCTTCAAGTTTTTGTATTATACTCAAAGCCGACGATGAAAGCAGTGATCTTGGCTGCCGGGGAGTCTTCGAGATTTTGGCCGCTCGCCGAAGGCGGGCATAAGAGCCTCTTTCGGCTCTTGGGGCGCCCGATCATCGCCCATACGATCGAAGCTCTGGCGCGCGCCCAGATCAGAGAGATCGTCATCGTGCAATCCCCAGAAAGATCTATTGAAGCACAGCTTGGGGACGGCGCAAGCTTTGATGTGCAGCTCTCGTATGTCGTGCAGCCGGAGCCGCGCGGCATGGGCGACGCGCTTCTACGAGCTGAATCGCTCTTAAGCGATCCCTTCTTGGTCGTCAACCCGCAACACGTCACGATTGATGAGATATTCTCTCAACTCTTGGCGTTAGCCGACGGCACTGACGCCGTGCTCGTCGGCTGCGACACAGACCGTCCGCACGAGTACGGGGTCGTCAAAATAGAAAGTGATCGCGCTGTGGATCTCATCGAAAAGCCTGCGCCGGGGACGGAGCTAAGCCGCACGCGCCTCGTCGGAATCTATCTTTTGACAAAGAAATTCTTCGAGTGCTATCGCCGCGTGAGCGAGCACCCGTATAACTTTGAGGACGCTCTCAGGATGCTGATGCGCGAGGGCACGGTGCGCACAGTAAAAATCTCCAAAGAGCCGCCGACGCTGAAATATCCCTGGGATCTCTTGCGAATAGCTCAGCTTCTGATGGAGAAAAAAATTACAGAGCAGAGGATCGCGCCGAGCGCGCAGATCCATCCCAGCGCGATTATTGAAGGGCCGGTCTGGATCGGGGAAAACGTCAAAATTTTTGAGCACGCCGTCATCAAGGGGCCGTGTTATATTGGGGATGGCTGCGTGATCGGCACGGGGTCGCTCGTGCGGGAGTCCACTATAGAAGCCCACACAGTGATCGGCGCACACGCGGAAATAGCCCGCTCGATCTTTCAGAGAGATTGCTCGACGCATTCGGGGTACTTTGGCGACTCGATCTTCGACGAGGCCGTCAAGATCGGCGCGGGCACGGTGACGGCCAACGTCAGAAACGATCGTGGTGTCATTTGCCCCTGGGTGAAGGGCGCTCGCGTCGAGACCGGGCTCAAAAAATTAGGGGCTATCGTGGGGCGCGAGACCCATATTGGGATTTGCACTATGCTCATGCCCGGCGTCTTGATCGGGCCGCGCTGCCAGATCGGCCCGGGGAGCTTAGTCCGAAAAAATCTCGACGCCGACACGCGCTATTACGCTCACTCTCACGATCTTAAGAGAAAGCCCTCTTAACCAACACGTTTGAGAACAGGACGTAAGATAACCGGCGTTGCGATTGTCGTGAGCAGGACGATCATCACTAAGATCGCATAGAGC
>JAPWVB010000072.1 GCA_028275205.1 Candidatus Acetothermia bacterium | reverse complement strand
TCTTTTCTGATGGGTGATCCAAGTCTCATAGCGATTGTAGCACGTGGCTCTCTTCTCTGCAAAATTTGCTCATCCGTCAGCTTGTGCTCACTTCTGCGCCCAGATAGAGCCGCTGAACTTTGGGGTCACGCCGCAGATCTTCCGCAGAGCCCTCTAACGCGATCTTCCCTGTCTCCAAAACATACGCCCGATGGGCAATGCCCAAGCTCAAGTGAGCGTTCTGCTCGGCTAACAGCAGCGTCATCCCATCACGAGAGTTCAGATCTTTCAAGAAGCGAAAGAGCGCCTGGACGGTCATCGGCGCCAATCCTAGCGACGGCTCGTCCAAAAGCAAGACTTTAGGCCGAGCCATGAGCGCGCGTCCAATCGCGAGCATCTGTTGTTCGCCCCCAGAGAGCGTCCCCGCCGGCTGGGAGAGCCGCTCCCGCAACACCGGAAAGTACGAGAGCACCCGATCCCAGTCTGCTTTGATAAAGCCGTCACGACGGGTGTAGCTCCCCATCCATAAGTTCTCTTTGACAGTCAGATCGGGAAAGAGCTGGCGTCCCTCAGGAACGTGCACGATCCCCAGACGCACAATCTTCTCTGGAGAGAATTTTTTGAGATCGTGCCCCAGAAACTCGATTCTCCCTTTGGTAGGGCGCAACAGCCCGGAGATCGTCCTCAAGAGAGTCGTCTTGCCCGCGCCGTTGGCCCCCAGCACCGCAACAACCTCGCCCTCAGAAACTCTCAGAGAGACGTCACGCAGGGCTACTATTGGGCCGTAACGGACTTCTACACCCTCAAGCGCGAGCACTGCCGACTCCCTCCCCCAAGTACGCTTCGATCACTTCAGCGTTCTGTTGGATCTCTTCGGGGCGCCCTTGGGCGATCACCCGCCCATAGTTGAGCACGACAATTCTATTGCAGAGCCCCATGACGAAACTCATATCGTGCTCTACTAAGAGCACCGTGATCCCCCAGTCGTGATTGATCCTTCGGATGAATTCTCTCATTGCGGTTTTTTCGGCAACGGTCATCCCCGCGACCGGTTCATCTAATAAGAGCAAGCGCGGGCGCGCCAAGAGAGCCCGCATCAACTCAATGAGTTTTTGCGTCCCATAGGGCAGGGCGAAGACGAACGCGTCTGCGAGCGCTTCCATCTTGAGAAATCTCAGGAGCCATAGGGCTTGCGCTCTCCGGTCGCGCTCCTCGCGACGCGCGCGAGGTAACCCCAACGCTACCGAGAGCAAACTGCCCCCAAAATCGCGATGCTCCCCGATCATCAGATTCTCTAGAACAGTCATATACGGAAAAAGCCCCAAGAGCTGAAACGTCCGCACGATGCCGCGCTCGACTACCTGATGCGGTCGCCATCGTAACAGATTCTCTCCGCAGAAAGAGATCCGCCCGCCCGTCGGCTCGTAGAACCGACTGATGAGATTGAAGACGGTCGTCTTCCCCGCGCCATTGGGGCCGATCAGCCCCACGATCTCGCCCTCTTTGACTTCAAACGAGACGCGATCGAGGGCTTGCAGCCCACCAAAGCGCATCGAAAGATCTTCTAAAGCGAGCATCCTAGGCTCCTTTGGGGAAGAGCTTTTGCATAGCTGGGAAGCGATAGTACAAACGTAAGAAGAAGCCCCACACCCCATAGGGCATAAAGATAATCACCAAGACGAGCGCCGCGCCGTAGAGGAACGTGTAGAGCAATCGAGCTTCGGAGAGCCAATGGGGCAAGAACGTCAGAAAGACAGCCCCGAGCACTGAACCGGGCAGCGAGCCGATCCCTCCTAAAATGACCATCGCGAAGATCTCTATAGACTTTCCCAGACCAAATTCGCCAGGGCTGATATGCCCCACAAGATGGGCTTGGAGCGCCCCGGCGATCCCCGTCAAGAACGCGCTCACCAAGAACGCATAAGCTTTATAACGCGTGGGATTGATCCCCAGCGCTTCGGCAGCCGCAGGCTTGTCGCGCAGCGCGATGAACGCCCGCCCAATATACGAGCGCGCGACGTTCCACGAGAGAACTAACAGCACGACGACGATCACTAACGTCAAATAATAGAGCTCTAGGTCGGTATCGAAGACGAAGCTCCCGATCTGGGGGCGCGGGACTCTGATTCCTTGATGTCCCCCCAAGATCGCCGACCAGTAGGGCAACGGAATGAGCTGCTGCACGGCTGCGCCGAAACCCAACGTCGCGATCGCCAAATAGATCGTACCAAGACGCAGCGCCGGGATAAAGAGAATCAGCCCAGTGAGACTCGTCAGCATACCCGCTAGCGGGAAAGCCAGCCAGAACGAAAGCCCAAGCTTTGTCATCAACAATGCCGACGTATAGCCTCCGATCGCTAAGAACGCGGCTTGCCCGATCGAGACCTGCCCTGCATAGCCCATCAAGAGATTGAGCCCAACGGCTGCGAGAATATTCGCCCCGGCGATGCTCAAAATATAGACCGTGTAGCCCTTCAGCCCAAAGGGCAAGATGATCAAAAGCAGTCCGAGCAGCGCAAGCCAGATCTGCCTGGGCATCTTAGACCCTCCGATGGATCGGTTCCCCCAACAATCCCTGGGGCCGCACCGCCAAGAGCACAATAATCAAGACAAAGACGAGCGTCTCCTTGAGCTGATTTATCAGCTCGAACGGAACGGCGATCAGCAAGCTCTCAAAGAGCCCCACAAGAAGCCCTCCTACGATCGCCCCCGGCAAGCTCGTAAATCCCCCAAGCACAGCGGCGGCAAACCCCTTGAGCATCACGAAGACCATCACGGTCAGATCTAAGAAGACCAACGGCGCGATGAGCACCCCGGCGACAGCCCCCAACGCCACACCAAGCCCCCAGCTCATCATAGCGATTCGAGAGACGGGAATGCCCAGAAGCTGCGCTCCCAGTTTATTTTGCGCTGCGGCCCGCATCGCCGTCCCGACCTTCGTAAACTTTAAGAGCGCAAAGAACCCCAAGCTGAGCACGATCGTCGTGCCGAAGACCACCAGATCGTGCCGAGTGATAATAATATTTCCGAGCACCAGCGGCGGCCCACTGATCGCATAGGGCAGCGATTTGGGATCGAATCCCCAGATCCAGCTCGCCAAAGCATTGAGCATCAGCGCCACCCCAAGGGTCACGATCAAGAGACTCACCACGGGCGCCTCTTTGGCCGGACGCAACGCCAGACGCTCGACCGCAACTCCCAAGAGAAACCCAAATAAAATCACAACGGGCAACGCTGCCCAGAAGGGCCATCCCAACCCCACCGTCAGCGTGAACCCCACGTAAGCACTGAACATCGTCATATCGGCCTGCCCGAAATTGACGATATCGGTGGTCTTGAAGATCAAGACCATCCCCAGCGCCATGAGGGCGTAGAGGCTCCCTTGAACTAAGCCCAACACTATATACTGCTCAAGCATGGGTCACCATAAGAACGCCGCGGCGGCCATCGCCGCCCCGCCCCCAGAAGTACAGAAGACTATTAAGTCTCCGGGCTTGGGGCCGCGACCTTGCTCAATCTGATCGTCAAGGGCCATGAGCACACACCCTGACCCTGTATACCCCCATTTGTCCATGACCCAATGGGTCCGTTCTAACGGCAGCCCCAGCGTCTGCATCACGGTCTTGATCGTGCTGAGATTGACCTGGGTGAAGTAGATCCGGTCTATGTCAGATACTCTGTACCCTGCGTCCTCGACGACCTTCGTGACGAGCTTGGGCCAGTGGGTCGCGTTGAACTCCGGTGGGAAGCGTTTGGCGAAAACGAGATAGTGTTCGCCGCGTTCCAGGCGCTCCGGCGTGGGAGGCTTGTACGAGCCTCCCACATAGATTCCCATGTAGTCGTGATACTGCCCGTCGCCCTTGATGAGAGAACTCAAGAAGCCCGGCTCATCGGCGACGCGCAGTACTGCGGCTCCGGCCCCATCGGCGAAGACCGTCGCCGTCTTGTAGTCGGCCCAGTTGATAAACTTGCTCATGGCGTAAGTGCCAACCACGAGAACAGTATTATAGTGCTGTTCGGTCATGATGAATTTGCTGCCGATGATCAACGCTGTGACCGAGGCCGCGCAGGCATTATTGACGTCGAAGACCCCGGCGTTCACAGCCCCGATCTTATGCTGAACGACGCTCGCGGTCGCCGGGGAGAGATAATCGGGGGTGTCTGTCGCAACGATCAAAAGATCTATCTCTTCGGGCTGAACGTGGGCTTTAGCCAGAGCGTCACGAGCCGCTTCAGCAGCTAGATCTGAAGCTGCTTGGTCAGGAGCCGCAAAGCGTCGCTCCTTGATACCCACGTTGGATTCGAGCCACTGGCTTAATGGGTACCCCTTCTGCGCCAGGTACTCTGGGTATCGGGCGTCCATCTCGGCGTTGGTGACGACTCTCTCTGGGACGTAGTGCCCCGTTCCGATGATCTTCGCATACCGACTCTTCATAGCTAGACAGTGATCCCCCCGTCAATGCTGATCACGGCGCCGTTGATATAATTTGACTCATCTGAGGCTAAGAAGAGGAAGAGCTGGGCGACTTCTTTGGGCTCGCCTAAGCGCCCCAGCGGAATCCGCTCCTTCATCGCGGCTAAGATCTTCTCAGGGACGCTCTTGACCATCTCCGTGGCGATGAACCCCGGACAGACAGCGTTGACGCAGATGCCCTTGCGCCCCAGCTCCCGCGCCCAGACTTTGGTCATCCCGATTACGCCAGATTTGGCCGCGACGTAGTTGGTCTGCCCGAAGTTCCCGTAGAGAGCCACGACCGAGCTGACGTTGATGATCTTGCCTTGGCCCTGTTGGATCATCACCGGCGCGACCGCTTGGGTACAGTTGAAGACCCCCTTGAGATTGACCGCGATCACTTGATCGAACTGCTCCTCGGTCATCTTCAGCAGCGTCGCATCTTTGAGAATCCCCGCGTTATTGATTAAGATGTCAATGCGTCCGAACTCTTGAGCTGCTGTGTCTGCAAGGACTTGGGCATCCGCTCTCTTGGAGACATCAGCGCGGACGAAGATCGCCGTGCCGCCAGCTCTGCGAATCTCTGTCGCCGTCTGCTCTCCTGCTGCCGAGTCGACGTCGCTCACGACGATTTTGGCTCCCTCCTGGGCGAAGAGCAGCGCGGTCTCGCGCCCGATCCCACGACCCGATCCGGTGATGATCGCCACTTTGTTCTCCAGACGCTTCATAGTTCCCCCTTTAAGAATTTCTCTCGCAAGATTTTACGGTTGACTTTGCCCGGCCCACTTAAGGGCAGTTCTGCTACGAACTTAAAATACTTGGGTACCCTGAAGCCCCCAAGCTGCTCTCGGCAGAATCTCTTCAGCTCTTCTTCGCTCACAGATGCGCCTGGCTTGAGCACGATCGCTGCCAACCCCACTTGTCCCCATTGCTCATCAGGGACACCGACGACGGCAACTTGTGCGACTGAGGGGTGCTGCACCAGCACGCGCTCGACCTCCTCAGGGCAGATGTTCTCGCCCCCGGAGATATACATATCGTCCACGCGGCCCACAATATAGACGAAGCCCTCTTCGTCCTGACGCGCTAAATCCCCAGAATGCACCCAGCCCTCGCTGTCCAAGACTTTTTTGGTCTTCTCTGGGTCATTAAGATAGCCCTCGAACGTGTGTGGCCCGCGGAACCACA
>JAPWVB010000076.1 GCA_028275205.1 Candidatus Acetothermia bacterium | reverse complement strand
GGAGACATCTTCATTCGCTGTTCAGATGACGGCGCTCAGACGTGGCTCAGCCCTCCAGTGAGAGTCGCCGAGACGGATGCAGCATCGGGGCAGCACGAGCTCCAGGGGGAGTGGGACGGCGACGTGGACGTCTTCGTAGACTCCCAAAAGACTGTCTACGTCGCATGGTTTGAGGATTTCTCCAAGCTCGTCTGGAGCAAGTCTACTGACGGCCAGACGTTCTCGGAGTTCCAGACGCTCCTTGAGACGTTTGACTTTTTGCGCTGGCCTCACTGGGCTCAAGGACCCGATGGCACGCTTTACTTAGCATACACGCTTGCTGTTAGCACTGACGACGCTGACGTCTACTTCTTCAAGACCAGCGACGGCGGGGCGACGTGGGAAGGGCCGACTCAAGTCACCAAGAACCCTGGCTTCTCCGACGCCCCTGAATGGGCGTTTATAAACAACACAATCTATAACGTCAACGACGACACCGAGCAGGCGGCCCCCGACAGCGCCGACATTATGCTCACGGTCTCGCCCGACGGCGGCGCTACATGGAACCCCAGCGTCGTGATCGCCAAAGACGGGGCCTTCCCGTCCATCGCAACTGATGGGAAGAATCTCTACGTGAGCTTCTCTAGTATCGTCGAAGAAGAGCAGACAGGCTTTGTCTGCTCGACCGACGGCGGCGCTACATGGAAGCGCGACGATATTCCCAATTCCGGGCCGAATTTTGTCTTCTTGGGCTTACGTGGCCCTGGGATTGACGCTTCCGAGACGGCGATCGCTGTAGACGCCCAAGGGAACGTCTATGTCGCGTGGGCGCGCGGCAGCCGCCAATTGAGACTATCGCAGATCATGCTCGCGAAGCGCGCTGGATGCTGAAGCTTAGGGAATGGGGCCAGGGGGTTAGGTCTTCTCCAGCTCCGCCAGCTGCTGCTCCCGATAGGCTCTATCGAGCGCCGCGAGGAGCTCGTCCAGCTCCCCCTCTAAGATGCGATCGAGCTTGTAGAGCGTCAGATCTATGCGATGATCGGTGACGCGATTCTGCGGGAAGTTGTACGTTCTGATCTTCTCGCTGCGCGCCGCGGTGCCGATCTGAATGCGCCGCTGGTGCGTGATCTCTCGTTGTTGCTCTCGCTCGTACTTTTCTTGCAGCCGCGCCCGCAGGAGCTTCAAGGCTTTCTCTTTGTTCTTATGTTGACTGCGTTCTTCTTGACACGTGACGACGATGCCCGTGGGCTTATGAACTAAACGCACGGCCGTAGCGACCTTGTTGACGTTTTGCCCCCCAGGGCCGCCCGCGCGGAACGCTTCGAACTCTATATCTTCATCACGAATCTGAACCTGCACGTCCTCGATTTCGGGGAGCACGGCGACTGTAGCCGTGCTAGTGTGAATCCTCCCAGCGGCTTCCGTCTCAGGGACGCGCTGGACGCGATGGACCCCGCTCTCGAACTTAAACTTCCCAAACGCCCCTGGCCCCGTCACCTCAAAGACGATCTGCTTGAACCCCCCAAGATCCGTGGGATGTGCATCAAGGACCTCGATGTGCAGATTATGGGCATCTGCGTACTTTTTGTACATGCGGAAGAGATCCGCGGCGAAGAGGGCGGACTCCTCCCCGCCGGCCCCAGCACGGATCTCCACGATGGCGTTGCCATCGTCTCGCGGATCTGGAGGGACTAATAAAAGTCTAAGTTCTTCGAGGAGCTGCGCGCGCTCGGCTTGGGCGCGCTCCAGCTCCTCTTGAGCAAGGGCGCGCAAATCCCCATCGCTCTCAAGGAGCTCTTGCGCCTCCGCGATGGTCCTCTCAAGAGACTGTAAGCGCTCGTAGAGCTCCACCGGGCGCTTCAGCCGCGCATACTCCTGGGAGAGCTCCTTGTACTGCCCGCTGCCCAGCGTCTCCGGCTGGCTCAGTCGTTGCTCAAGCTCCGCATATCTTCTACGGAGCTCCGCTAACCGATCCATGAGCTTCTCCATAGCTCTTATAACTTTAAGAGATACGCTTCGCACGCGCAAGCCCTTGCGTCTCTCCCGCACAGCTCTGTATAATGAAGCGAATGGAAGCCATCGAGAGCGATTTTTTAGTCATCGGCGCAGGGGTGGCGGGACTCTACGCAGCGCTGCGAGCTGCTGAGCATGGATCTGTGTGCTTGCTCACCAAGACAAGCCTCTCCGAGACGAACTCCGCGTGGGCGCAAGGGGGCATCGCAGCCGCTCTTGACGAGAGCGATTCCCCTCAACTCCATCGCGAAGATACGCTGCGTGCCGGGCGAGGCCTCTGCGACGAGCGCGCCGTGGACGTGCTGGTGCGCGAGGGGCCGCAGTGCATCAAAGAGCTTGAGAATCTCGGGGTGCGCTTCGATCGTACTCCCTTTGGGTATGAGCTAGGGCGCGAGGGCGGCCACAGCCGCCGGCGCATCGTCCATGCCGGGGGCAGCTCGACGGGCCAGCGCCTCGTCGCTCGGCTCTCCGAGCTTATAGTACAGAATCCCCAGATTCGCTTGGTTGAGCACGCCCCTGTCGTCGAGCTGTTAACCAGCGATGGGGTGTGCGTGGGCGCGCGGGCGCTGTGCGATGGGCGCTCGCAGATCGTCTTGGCGCGCGTCACGATCTTAGCTACTGGTGGTGCGGCCGCGCTCTATCAGCGCACGACAAACCCGCCGGGTACTACCGGTGAGGGCATCGCGCTGGCGTATCGGGCGGGGGCGGAGTTAGCTGACTTAGAGTTCATTCAGTTCCATCCGACGGCGCTGGCCGTCCCCACCGCGCGCAGCTTTCTCATCACTGAAGCGGTGCGCGGCGAGGGCGCGTATCTCCTCAACGCCCAGGGTGAGCGCTTCATGCTCAAGTACGACGAGCGGGCGGAGCTGGCCCCGCGTGACGTCGTCGCTCGCGCAATCTTCGAAGAGATGCGCGCCACCGGGACCGATCATGTCTTCTTGAGCTTAAGACATCTCGATCCCACCCTGGTGCGCACGCGCTTTGCTAATATCTACGAAGCGTGTCTTCACTATGGGCTCGATCTCACGCGCGACCTCATCCCCGTGGCTCCCGCGGCCCACTATACGATCGGGGGCGTGCGTACCGATCTGTGGGGCGAGACGACGGTGAAAAATCTCTTCGCTATCGGGGAAGTCTCGTGCACGGGGGTGCACGGCGCCAATCGCCTTGCGAGCAACTCGCTCTTGGAGTGTTTAGTCTTTGCGCGGCGAGCCGTCGCCGCTGCCGTACGCCTAGCTCCTCCTCTTCTCAAGAAGCGATCGTTTGTCGCTTGCGAAGCCCCGCAGAGCGATCCCCACTCCCTTGAGCAGATCAAGCAGATCATGACAAGGTACGTGGGGCTCGTGCGCGACCGCGAGGGGTTAGAGCGCGCGCTGCGCGAGCTGAGCGCCCTCCCGACGGATCAAGCCCTCATCGCGCGGCTGATCGCCCAGAGCGCGCTCGTCCGCACCGAGAGCCGCGGTGTCCACATTCGATCTGATTTTCCCCATGAAGATCCCAAGCTCCAAGCCCACACGATTGTGCAGAAAGATCGCCCGATACGATGGGAAAAGAACCTGCAGATGGGATCGCCATGAACGAGCTCAATAGCTTCACGCTGCGCCGGATCATCAAGAGGGCCCTTGAGGAAGACATCGGCTCTGGCGACGTGACGACGGAAGCGATCTGCGAGCCCGATCAAATGGGCCGCGCGGTCATTCGCACAAAAGAGCCCTGTGTGATCGCCGGGGTGGTCGTCGCTCAGCTCGTCTTCGAGATGCTCGATAGTCAGATAGAGTTTACGCCGCGCGTGCGCGATGGCGAGCGGCTCTCTGCCCATCAGACTGTCGCTGAGATCAGCGGGCGGTTGCGAGCGATCTTGATGGGCGAGCGCACCGCGCTCAACTTCTTACAGAGATTGAGCGGGATCGCGACGATGACCGCGCGCTATGTCGAAGCCGTCAAAGATTTTTCTGTCAAAATTTTGGACACGCGCAAGACTGCGCCGGGGTTGAGAATCTTAGACAAATACGCCGTCAGGGTCGGCGGGGGACAGAACCACCGACTAGGGCTTTTCGACGGCGTGTTAATTAAGACGAATCACATTCGGGCCGCGGGCGGAATTGCAAAAGCTGCCGAGCGCGCGCGCCGCTTGGCCCCGACGACGCTCAAGATCGAAGTTGAGGTGAAGAATCTCCAAGAGTTCCACGAGGCGCTCGCCGCCGGAGCGGATATAATTATGTTGGACAATATGTCACTGGAGGAGATGCGCCAAGCGGTTCAGCTTGTCAAGGCATCGGGGAGGGGATGGGGGAGAGGTCCTCTTCTTGAAGCCTCCGGTGGCGTGACCTTAGAGAACGTGCGCGAGATCGCGGCCACGGGCGTAGACTTCATCTCCGTCGGCGCGCTCACGCACTCCGTCAAAGCTATAGATATGCACCTGGAGGTGCTTGCGCCATGACCGTCGTCGAACAGCTCGAGATCGCCCAAGAGATTAAAAGACTGAAAGCCGAGAAGAACGCCGTGATCTTGGCGCATAACTATCAGCTTCCCGAAGTGCAAGATATTGCTGACTTCATCGGGGACTCGCTGGGGCTCTCCCAAGCCGCCGCTAAGACTGATGCAGATATTATTGTCTTCTGCGGCGTGCATTTTATGGCCGAGACGGCTTCGATCATCTGCCCGGAGAAGAGAGTCTTACTGCCCGATCTGGAGGCGGGCTGTTCGCTCGCCGCGACGATCAACGCTGAACAACTCCGTCAATGGAAATCTGAGCATCCCAACGCCGTCGTCGTGGCGTATGTGAACACGACGGCTGAAGTGAAGGCCGAGTCAGATTACTGTTGCACTTCGACAAACGCGCTCAAAGTTATTCAAGCGATCCCGCCCGACAGAGAGATTCTCTTTCTGCCCGATATGTTCTTAGGGGCGTATCTGCAGAAGGTGACGGGGCGGAAGATGCACATCTGGCCGGGGGAGTGCCACGTGCACGCGGGGATTCGCCCCAGAGACATCGAGACGATGCGCGCCGCCCACCCCGAAGCGGATATGCTCGTCCACCCGGAGTGCGGCTGTTCGTCTTCGTGCATGTACTATCAAGCGACAGGGGCCCTCAAGGGCGAAGTGCATATTCTCTCAACAGAGGGCATGGTCAAGCACGCCCAAAAGAGCCCGGCGCGCGAATTTGTCGTCGCTACAGAAGTTGGGATCTTGCATCGGCTGCGCAAGGAAGCCCCAGGGAAGAAATTCTATCCCGTCAACGAGCGGGCGATCTGCGAGT
>JAPWVB010000071.1 GCA_028275205.1 Candidatus Acetothermia bacterium | reverse complement strand
TAGGAGCCTGCTGGGCCCACGCCCAACTCCCCCACGCTAACCCAATCCACACCGCTAACAACCCGACACGCACAAACACCCTCATAGCGAGAGACCTCCTTCGCTAGAAATTACTTGTCATCATCGTCATGCGGTGGCGGGGGCAGCCCTTCACCCTGCTGCTCTCCTATCGGCTGAGAGAGCTGCACTCCGGCGCCGTAGCGATAGACCAGCTCGCCGCCGTAGTACCCCGTTACGGTCAACGTGCCCAGCCCAATCAACCCGATGATGAGATAGATCGCTAAGGCCGCACCAGCTACGAAACGCCAGCGATTGAGCCAGCCCGTGGCGATCAACGCCCTGATCGCGGCGACGATTAACAACAGATACGCCGTAAGCTTGCCCAGGTCCTCGTGACGATCTAAGATGTGTTCGCCGGCTCTGCTCAGCTTGTCCTCAACTTGTCCCTCGGCGAAATTCCCTGTGACCATTGCCGCAAGAGCCCCCACAGCCCCTAAGATCACGAGCACCAGCCCGATCTTCTTCGCGGTCTCTTTCTGAAAGAGATGCCCGATCACGTCAATCACCAACCCGGTGATGAAGAGCGCAATCGGGAAGTGTACGACTATGGGATGGATGTTCGTCATGCTCACTCCTTTCGGGATGTTTCTTGACGGAGTGAGTCTACACCTTCAGGGGTGACGAAGCGATAGCAGCGACGAGAAAATCTGTTGAAATCTTGGTGAAAAAATGGTGAAAGTCAGGCGGCGAGCTTATACCCAAACCCTGGCACCGTGAGCACCAGGGCAGGGTTCTTGGGGTCGGCTTCGACCTTCTGGCGCAGGAGATAGATATAGCGTTTCACGTCTGTCGAGGACGCCAGCCCTCCTTCCGGCCAGACGTGCCGAATGATCTCTTCGTCCGAGAAGACCCGTCCCGGCTGCGACGCCAGAAGCTTTAAAAGCTCGTACTCTTTGGGGGAGAGCGCGACTTCTCTCCCTCGGAGCCGTGCGCACTTTTGAGTGTCATCAATCTCAAGCTCGCCGACGCGCCAGCGCTCCGGCGGCTGCACACGGCGCATCACGGCAAGAATGCGCGCCTCTACCTCCCGGAGCTTGAGGGGCTTGACGATATAATCATCGGCTCCCTCGGAGAGCGCTTTGACGATCTCATCGGTCGCATCTTTGGCCGTGATCATCAGCACGGGCGTGCGGCCCGCCGCCCGAATGTAATGCAAGACCTCCCAGCCGTCGAGCTTGGGCATCATAATATCTAATAAGACCAGATCGGGCCGCTCGTCTGTGAACCGCTTGAGCGCCTCGGCGCCGTCGGCGGCAAGCACGATCTGATGGCCCTTGGCAGCCAAATACGTCTTGAGGATCTCGCGGGAGTCGGCGTCGTCTTCAGCGATCAAGACCTTCATAGGGGATCGTGAAGGAAAACGTGCTTCCTTGGCCTACTTGACTTTCCACCCAGACTTGTCCGCCGTGCATC
This sequence comes from Candidatus Acetothermia bacterium, assembly GCA_028275205.1. Lineage (GTDB taxonomy): Bacteria > Bipolaricaulota > Bipolaricaulia > RBG-16-55-9 > DRXL01 > JANXCC01. Next base: position 4,160 of record JAPWVB010000071.1, on the reverse strand, counting down.
TCGACGTAGCGCTTCACGATGGCTAAGCCCAGGCCCAGCCCCTCGCTGGAGCGCGTCCGAGAGAGCTGCGTGAATGGCTGGAAGAGCTGACTCTGGTCTTCTGGAGCAATCCCGCGCCCACTGTCGCGCACCGTAAAGCGCACTGCGCTATCATATCGCTCGACGCGCACCTCGACAAACCCCCGGTCCGTGTACTTGATCCCGTTTGTCAGAAGATTGATGAGAATCTGGCGGAGCTTGGTGCGATCCGCTCGAATCTGCACAGATTCGATGGGCTGGAAGCGCAGCTCGATCCCCTTCTGAGCCGCCAACGCCTGCACGCTGCTGAGCGCCTCTTGGACGACTGTTGTGACATCGCAGGGTTCGCGCACGAGGCGCTCTTGGCCCATCTCCAATTTCGCAAACCTCAGGACGTTTTCTAAGAGCTCCGACAGATGCTCCCCAGCTCGCAAGATGGCCGCAAGGCGCTCGCGCTGGGCTGTGTTTAACGTGCCTTCAAGCTGCTCGCCCAATAGCTGCGCGTGCCCCAAGAGCGCGTTGAGGGGCGTGCGCAATTCATGCCCCATGATCGTGAGAAATTCGGACTTGGCGCGGCTGGAACGCTCAAGCTCTTCTTTCATCTGCACGATGGAGTCGGCCATGCGATTGAACTCATGGGCAAGGGCTTCGAGCTCTTGATGAGTGCGCAGCTTGGCCCGCGCGCGAAAGTCCCCCTGCCCAAACGCGCGCACGGAGAGGGCTAACTGCTCCAAGGGGCTCAAGATCGAGCGATAAAGCCAGAACGCAGAGAGCGTCCCCAAAAGCACCAACGCTGCGCTCACCCCCGCAACGATCCATAGATCCAAGCGCACCTCGTCGGCAATATATTCGAGCGAGATTCCCAGACGCACATAGCCCAACTTCCACGGGCGCTTCAGATCGAGAAACGCTGTGCCGTTGGGCAGGCGCCCACGCTCAAGCCCTGTAGACCCCTCTGGAGGAAGCTCGAGGGCGCTCTGTTTCTTTTCCGCAAGGACGATAGGAGGCTCGACGCGCACTTCTTCAGTGCCGAGGAAGGCGCGCGTCTGCACGATCTGGGCGTAGAGCACGTGTTCGCCCACGATCCCTTCAAGCATCGCTGAGAGAGTTTGCGGCCCTCCCAACGCAATCGTTCGTTCGGCTTCGGCAGCGATGTGTTCGGCCAGGCTCTCGGCCCGCTCCACAAACTGTTCGTCCAGCTCATAGGCCATCCGATACGCCGCAATACCTCCGAAGATCGCGGCGAAGAGCACCGTGAACCCCACAAACGCCCCGATAAATTTAGCCTTGAGACTGAGACGCTTCAGACCCATTGGAGCACGAACCGAAAGTAGAAATAGATCGCAGGGATCGCGAGTAACAATCCGTCTATTCGGTCGAGCAGCCCGCCGTGGCCGGGCATCAGGCCCCCGGCATCTTTGACGTGCGCGAAGCGTTTCAAACGTGACTCTAGGAGATCGCCCAACTGCGTCAGTGCACTCGTGATCCCTGCAAGAGCGATCATGTGCGGCGTGGAGGTCCACCAGTCCTTCCAGATCGGCGCGAGGGCTGCTACAGCCAGCGAGAGCACAAACCCCCCAGCGACGCCCTCCCAGCTCTTGCGCGGGCTGATCGTTGGGGCTAATGGACTCCTTCCCCACGCCGAGCCCGCCAGATACGCCCCGATGTCATACCCCCACACGAGCGCCAGCGCCAGCAGCCCATAGACAGCCCCACCCTCCACCCGATAGAGGGGATAGATAAAGTGCAACAGATAGGGAATATAGATAATTCCCCCCATCGTCGCTAAAATCTTTCTCAGCGCATCGGGATCGAAGAGATAGAGGGCAATGGGGAAGACGAGCGCCGCCCACAGCACCAGATCGCCGAACGCCGCCTCCGGCGTCCCGTAGGCCAAGATCACTAGCACGGCCGAGCTGACAAAAGCCAAGCGATTCAGAAAGATGCCGTTGCGCTCCAACAGCTGCAGGTACTCCCACGACGCAACCCCCACGACAAACGCTCCCAGCAGCGCCACCGGCCAGATGCTCCGCCACAGTGCCCCCACCAGCAGCGTGGCTACGACAATCGCGATCGCGACTACCGCGGTGATCGTCCGAGGGATGAGATCTTTCATAGAAAGAGCCTCTTCGTAGCTCCAATGACGTACAGCGAACCGGTCACACAGATCAACTCTGCCCCGCTCGCACGGGCTACATCCAATCCCTCTGAGATAGTGTCGCAGATCTTCGCCGCAGGCGCCCAGGAGAGAAGCGCACTAGGCTCGAGCGCCCGCGGGGAGTCCGGCTTCACCAAAACGATCTCGTCAAAGTCGGGGAAGAGTATCTCCGCCATCGTTTGATACGCTTTATCCCTGAGGACACCGAAAAGCAATGCGCTCTTGTGAAGAGCATATCTTTCGCGATATCGTCGCACGTCTTCCCTGAGCGCTCTTGCCGCGTGGGGATTATGCGCCCCGTCCAGAATAATATATGGCTCTCTCTGAACGACTTCAAACCGCCCAGGCCAGGAGGCTTGTTCCAGCCCTCTCACGAGCGCCTCGTGGGGGATCTTGAGAGACTGACGCAACACCTCGAGGGCTTCGAGGGCTACGTTGAGATTCTCACGTTGGTAGCCCCCCAACAGCTTCATCCTCACCTTGCCCTCACCCCAGACTTCAAACTCCTGGTACTCCCAAGTAAAATCTGTTCGTCGTACCCGCTGGCGAGCAGGGATAAGCGGCGCTCCCACCGCCGCGCACTCCCGCGCTATGACCTCAAGAGCGTTCGGCTTTCGCTCCCCTGTCACGAAGGGCACGCCTCTCTTGGCGATCCCCACTTTCTCCCAAGCGATCTGCTCAAGAGTCTCCCCCAACAGATCCGTATGATCAAGCTCGACGTTGGTGAGCACACTCACCATCGGGGTTATGACGTTGGTCGCGTCGAACCGCCCGCCCAGGCCCACTTCGATCACGGCGATATCTATCTTCTGACGGAGAAAGTACAGAAACGCCAGCGCGGTCATGAACTCAAATTGTGTGGGCTTATCGGCCATCGCGTCAGCGATGGGCATCAGCTCATCAGCGATATGGGCGAACTCATCTTCGGCGATTGGGGCTCCATTGATCTGGATGCGCTCACAATAGCTGATCAGATGGGGCGACGTATACAGCCCGATGCGATACCCGGCGCGCTGCAAGACGCTCGCGATCATCACGGCGACTGAACCCTTGCCGTTGGTGCCCCCGATGTGCACGGCTTGGAGTCTTTCATGGGGGTTGCCCACGCGCTCAAGGAGAGCTTGAATGCGCTCCAAGCCGGGCTTCACTTCCGTATGTGGCAGCTGTTTCAGATACGCGATGGCTTGGTCCACAATGCTAGTCTTGCAAGAGCTGGAGGTTCTGCTCCAAGCGCTCGATCTTCTCTTTGAATTCTTGGGCCTTGCGCTTCTCTTTCTCAATGACTTCATCGGGGGCACGCTCGAGGAAATCAGGGTTATCGAGCTTGCGCAGAGCGGCCTCGAGCCCCGCTCGCGCTTCAGCCAGCTCCTGACGCAAGCGCTTCCGCTCTTGGTCCAGATCGAGCAAACCTTCGAGTGAGACGAAGACCTCCGCCCATTCCCAGACCATCCGCGGCGCGTTCTTGGGGCGCTCGATGGTCGGGCCAACAACTATATCGCTCACTTGAGCGAGCTCCGTAAAAAAGATCTTGTAGTCCTGAACAAGCTGCTGAACATGAGGGTTCTCAGCCTTGATGAAGACCTTAGCTCTCTTTTGGGGCGGCACGTTCATCTCTGAGCGAATCGTGCGGATTGCTGTGATCAGCGCTTGGAGCTCGTTCATAGTGTGCTCGGCCTCGGCATCGAGCCACTCCGGGTGGGCTTGGGGGTACGGCGCGATCATCACGCTCTCTGACTCTTTTTGGGGCAGACGCTGCCAGATCTCTTCGGTGATAAACGGGATGAACGGGTGCAAGAGCTTTATAATATCCGTCAACACCGCCAACAACACGCGCTGGGCTTGGGCCTTGGCTGCGGGGTCTTTCCCATAGAGCCGAGGCTTGATCATCTCCAGATACCAATCGCAGAAGTCGTGCCAGACGAAGTCATAGAGGCCCTTGGCTGCCTGGTTGAACTCGTAGCGCTCGAGGCTCTCGCGCGTCTGG
>JAPWVB010000125.1 GCA_028275205.1 Candidatus Acetothermia bacterium | reverse complement strand
CCCCTGATGCCTGGACGCTCACGGAGGTCTCTCAGCATCTGTTGATATGCGAAGGCTGTGCGCAGCAGCTGGCGCTCATGCGCCGCCAAGAACTCGAGCAAGTCACGCTTCCCAACGCACTCCGCACCCACATCGTCATGTATGCAATTGTCTTGGCCGCGCTCTTCGTCCTGAATGCTTTCCTAGTGATGGTGCTGCCTGCACCTGTGGTCTTGCGGCCTTGTGGAGCTGGGATCGAGAAGGCAGGATCAGCGGAGTCAACCGAATCGCCCGGAGCCCTTCCCTCGGCCCCTAAGGTGTGCAACCCTGTGCCAGTGCCGCGGCCCCCGTGGCAGACCTGGTGGGTCGTGTGGGTCCTTCTCGTGTGGACGCCGCTGTTGGGGCTCCATCTCTTGTGGGAGTTGATGGGAAGGACGATCCCCGCGTCGCGCCGCCCAGCGGCTACATCGCTCGCAAGCTTCATATCATTCTTTTTGTAATAAAGCTGCGAGCGCTTGGGCTAGTCTATCGAACTCTTCGAGGGAGAGGGTCTCGCCACGGCGTTGCGGGTCAAGCTGGGCGCGCTCGAGGGCTTTCAGGACGATCTCGTGAGGGAGAGCTAAGAGGGGCGAGCGCGTGAGCGCTTGTCTTAACGTCTTGCGCCGCAGATTGAACGCCGCGCGCACAACTTTTAAAAATATATCTTCTGGGGCACAGAACGTGGGGCGCTCCCGGAACTCCAAGCGCACACAAGCGGAGTCAACCTCTGGCATGGGGAAGAAGACCGAGCGCGAGACTGAAAAGAGCCGCTGCACGTGCGCGAAGCTCTGCACGAAGATCGTGAGCGCGCTGGCCTCGCGCGTCCCAGGCGCAGCGCAGAGCTTCTCCGCGACCTCCGCTTGAACCAAAAGTGTTGCTGCCGTAAGAATATCGTGCGCTTCGATGAGCTTCTCCAAGATTGGCGCTGTCACGCTATAGGGCAGATTGCCCACTATAGCGATCTTTGTATCGAGGGCGATCGCGCGCAGATCGAGCTGCAGAAAGTCTTGGTTCACAATGGTGACGTTTTCGTATGGGCGCAGATGCTCTTCGAGCAGCGGGATGAATCTACGATCGATCTCGACGGCGATGACGCGCCCCGCGCGCGGCGCTATCTCTTGGGTGAGCGTGCCGATCCCCGCGCCGATCTCGAGCACCGTGTCTTCAGGGGAGAGCTGAGCTGCGGTGGCGATCTTCTTTAAGATATTTTCGTCAACGAGAAAATGCTGCCCCAAGCTCTTCTTTAAGCGAATCTTATGGCGCGCCAAGAGATCTCGCACGTACGAGGGGGTAGCAGGAGACATACTCTAGCGCCAGCGGGTCAGGATCTCCTCCCGATGGAAGAGCTTGACATTGACCCAGAGCAAGCCCACATCGAGCACAAAGAGGGCCACGCAGAGCCCTCCCAAGAGCGCGGGTCTCCCCAGCATCTGGCGAAAGACTAAGAAGAACAGCGAGAGCAAGACGGGCAACATCGCAAAGCTGCTGAAGAGCTGAGCCGTGCGCAGATCGCTCACCCGTGTGGCAATGGCCATGGAAGCGAGCGTCATGAACGTCGCCGCCAGGGGAGCAAAGAGACCTAGCGCCATCAGCCATAACGAACCGAACTGTTGCCAGGCAATCTCCAGAACGTTTGCTGGGAGAAGCACCTGGATAATAGCGAGAAAGAGCGCGAACGCTGCCCAGGTGATGAGAAGCGCGGGCAGGACCGAGGCGAGCATCTTTGCGAGAAAGAGCTCGCTGGTGCGCAGCGGCGTCGCCAGGAGGGGCTCCAAGCTCTTCTGCTCTTTCTCGCTCATGATCGCATAGATCGCGATCTGATGGGGGATCACCAAGGGGAACATCATAAAGTACAACAACGGGATAAGCAAGAGCACCCCCACAACCTGAGGAAGCTCCTCAGGACTCACAGCGCGCAGATCGCTCACAGAGAAGAGCTGGAAGAGCGAAGCCCCGAGTAATATCAATGGGATAGCGATCGTGCCGATCCAAATCGTCTTTCCCCCGCGGAACGCCTCGCGCCACTCCTTGCGCATCACAACCCACGTGCGCTTCATCGCCTCTCCTCCGCAATGAGATCGAGATAGACTTCTTCTAAAGTTCTGCTGTGCTCGCGCACAAACTGAATCTGCGCCCCAAGTTCGACAAGCTTTTTGATGAGGGCAGGGTTGTGCTGCTCAGGATCATCGAGCTCGACGAGGAGCCGTCGGCCATCCTGCTGCACGCTGCGCACGAACGATAGCTGCAAATCTTGTGGGAGCACGGCGGGCTCCCTCAGATCAATGACGATCTGGCGGCCGTAGAGCTCGCGCTTGAGAGAGGTGGGCGAGCCGATCTTTATAAGCCGTTGCTTGATCAGCCCGATGCGCGTGCAGAGCTGCTCGGCTTCATAGAGATTGTGCGTGCACAAGAAGATCGTGCGCTTCTCTGAGGCAAGCTGGGCGATAAAGTCGCGCACGGTCTTGGCGGCCTCAGGATCGAGCCCGGAGGTGGGTTCGTCTAAGAAGAGCACCTTAGGCTCGTGGAGGAGCGCCCGCGCGATCGCCAACTTCTGCTTCATGCCCTTGGAGAACGTCCCCACAGGGTCGTGGCGACGCTCCCATAATCCGAGCAAGCCCAGATATTTTTCGATCTGGGTGTGAGGGCTGGGCAGCTCATAGAGATCCGCGTAAAATTTGAGATTGTGCCATGCAGAGAGCTTTTCATAGAGCCCAGGGTGCTCAGGCAAGATCCCCACGAGGGTGCGGACGCGCTGGGGCTGGGCCACGACGTCTACGCCAGCGACCGTAGCACGCCCACTCGTGGGCGCTAGCAGT
>JAPWVB010000012.1 GCA_028275205.1 Candidatus Acetothermia bacterium | reverse complement strand
GCGAGCATCCGCACGGTCGTAGTCTTCCCCGCACCGTTGGGGCCGAGAAACCCAAAGACCTCACCTTCAGCGATCTCCAGAGAGAGACCTTCGACAGCGACGCGGTCCCCAAACCGACGCGTTAAACCCTCTGCAATGATCATGGTGCTTTCTGCTGTTGCGCTTCCCACTCCGAGCGCAACAGCCCCATCACGATAGTATTGAAAAATCTCCCATTGTGATAGCGATCCTCACGTAAGACGCCCTCGCGTATAAAGCCCGCTTTCTCATAGGCGCGTATCGCCCGCTGATTATACTCGTACACGTGCAACCAGACTCGGTGCATTCCTAGAGTCCCAAAAGCATAGTTGACCATCAACCGCGTTGTCTCCGTGCCATAGCCCTTCCCCCATTCTGTCTTATCGCCGATCAGAATGCCGAACATGCAATGACGATTCTTCCAGTCTATGCGATGAAGCCCGGTCGTGCCGATGAGTTTATCGCTCCCTTTCAATGCAATGCCCAGAACGATGTCGGTGTCGCTCTTATAAGCGCGCTCGATGAAATCAATCTCAGACTGTAAATTTTTGGGGGTGTACATGATCAGCGTAGCGATTACGTCGGGGTCGTTGACCCAAGGGAGCAGCGTTGGAGCGTCGTCGCGCTCCAGCGAGCGCAAATAGATCTTCTCCCCAATGAGAAATGGATTTCTCATGCCTTGCATTATAGCACCAGAGGAGTGTGCATTCATAGTGTTGGATCCTCTGGAGGAGCGCTGAGGAACTCCGCGATGAGCTCGCGGGCTTCATCGGCATGTGCTTCAGCGACGCGCACTTCAATCTGCCCCACAGGATAGGCCGAGCCTGCATCGTACCCAATGAACGACTCTATTTGGAATTCTTCGAGAAACGATTTGACCAAGCTCGCTTCTGTCATATCTTGGGCGGTATAGATGGTCACGAGAGGGCCCGAGGGCGGGAGCTGTTCTTCAGGAAGCAGTTCATTTACAAGCTCTGCGCCACAATCTGGGCACTGGCGCAGCCCAGCTCGATATTCATAGCGACATTGGGGACAGAAGGGCATAGAGTTACCTCCGATCGCGAAGAAATTTGCGAAAATAGATGATATCTCGGCGCTCCTCATAGCCGAGCTTGCGGAAGAGCTTGAGCGAAGGCTCGTTGGGAGCTTCGACAAGAGCCGCCACAATGATGATCCCCTCATGAGTGAGGGCTTCCTCGACTTTTGCGACGAGCTGTTTGGCTATTCCTCGGCGCCGATAGCGCGGATCAACAGCTAATCTATTGATCCAGCCCTTGCGCCCATCGTGGCTGCCGAAGGCCGTCCCGACGATCTGCCCATCAGCTTCAGCAACGAACATCAAGTGTCCTGATGCTTGCAGTTGGCGTGCGACTGCATGGAAGCTATCGCGTCCTTCAGGCTCGAACGGGAGCCCCGCGCGCTGCCACAGCGCGATCACAGCGTCGTACTCTCTGATGGTCATCGGGCGGATCTGCACGCTCATGGCCGTACTTGATCGAGGAAGCGCTCGACCTCCTGAGAATAGATCTTCTTGAGTTTCAGGGCATCTTCTACCACGAGGGCGATCTTCTTTGGATCGAGCTCGGCGCCGTAGGCATGACAGAAGAAATGCCGAAAAGCCCGAAGCGAGTCGAGCAGTTTGTAGCTCTCTTCTGACAGCAGTGCTGGGCGCACCCCTGCAATGGGGATCTTCATGCGCCAGAGCAGCTCTCGATGGTATCCCGCACGCTCAGTGATGCGATTCTCGAAGAAGTCTGCCACGATCTTGAACAGATCTTCGAAAGCTGAATAGAGATTATGGAGCTGATACCCTAAGCTCTCCAGATGGACTGGGTCATCGAGGTGAGCTTGGCGCTCCTCGATCTTGATGAATATCTGGGAAATCTCGTGGAGCTGGGCCTCGAGCGCTGATTTTAAGAGGGTCCAACGGGCTTCGTCCATCGGATTCCTCCCTGAAGGATCTGCTCGCGGCGCGGATGCTTCTCGAGCTGGACGATGTCCACGTCCATAGCGAGCCGACGTGACAGAAACGCTAGAGCACGGAAAAAGTCTTCGTCACGGAGGCCGACAAAGGCGATATCTACATCAGAGCTCTCAGAGAAGCGCTCCGGCTGCGTGATGGAGCCGAAGAGATAGGCTTCTTCGAATGCGATCTGTTGCGAGAGCTCTGCAAGAGCCGTGAAGACGGCCTCAAGCAGGGCGCGGCGCCGATGCTCGCGGCGCTGCCGCTGCTGGGCCAGGGCTCTGTCTAATATGTGCGTGGAGAACTTCGCGCTCATGGTTTAAGTATAAATCTGCCGAGCTGCTGATGCAAAGATGGCACGGCGCCAAGCGATGAAGTATGATTAAAATATGCGTGAAGAAGTGCGCTGGTGGCAGGAGGCCGGACAGAGAGATCTCGCTATGGCCGAACGGCTGCTGAAAGCTAAATTCTACGAAGGCACAGCGTTCCATGCCCAGCAGGCTGCTGAGAAGTTTCTCAAAGCGTTGCTAGCTAAATATCGCATGGAGTTTCGCACCCACTCTTGCGCAGCTATGCTTAAGAAGTTGCATAAGAAGCTCCCTGTTGATAAGAAACTCCTGACATTGGCCCGCAAGCTGGATGTGCATTATAGCGATGCTCGCTATCCCAATAGTGTCGGCGGCTCCCCTCAAGAATTCTACGATGAAGCTATTGCCAAAGAACTGCTCGATGCTGCTAAGGAGCTGATCGCCTATGCTGAAAAAGGGCTATCAGCGCGCGATTGAGCGCTTCCTGCGCCAGCTACGCCGAGAGATTCGCGTGCAAGGGGTTATCTTGTTTGGCTCGTGGGCGAAGGACGAAGCCTACCCCAGCAGCGATCTTGATCTGGCCGTAATCTCCGAAGATTTTTGCGGTCAACACCGCATTGCTCGGCGGCTCTTTCTCGCCGAGCGATGGGCCAGCGATGTCCCGGCGGATATCGTTGGGTTGACCCCTCAAGAGCTGTGTGCGGCACAATCGCTCTTTGTGCGCGAGATTCTCACGCATGGCCAAGTGCTCTTTGACAGCGGCTGCATCGCCAAGGCACAGAAGAAGCTCAAGGCTTCAAGGAGGCTCTAGACACGATGAGCATCATTCGCGATCCATCGCTAGCTCCCGCAGGACAGAAGAAGATCGAGTGGGTCCAGCGGCGCATGAGCTTGCTCAATAGAATTCGATCTGAGTTTGAGCGCGAGCAACCCTTCAAAAATTTGAGGCTCGCCCTCAGCATCCACTTGGAAGCCAAGACGGCTTATCTGGCTCACGTGTTGCGCGCCGGAGGCGCCCAGGTCGCCGTCACCGGTTGCAATCCCTTGAGCACCCAAGATGACGTCGCGGCCGCGCTGGCGGCTTCGGGCGATATCTTCGTGGCTGCCTGGCGCGGCGCGACCCCTCAAGAGTATGAAGCCCACTTGAAAGCCGTCTTGCAGACCAAGCCCCATATTATCTTGGACGACGGCGGGGACTTGACAAAGCTCTTGCACGGCGAGCTCTCGGAGTTAGCCAAAGATATTCTGGGCGGCACAGAAGAGACTACCACAGGGGTGCGACGGCTCCAAGCCCTCGTCGCTCAGAAGAGATTGCTCTTCCCGATGTTCGCCGTCAACGACGCCCAGATGAAGTTTCTCTTTGACAATCGCTACGGCACGGGGCAGTCCACCTGGGACGGCATCATGCGCACGACCAATCTCTCGATCGCCGGCAAGACGGTAGTGGTGGCGGGCTACGGCTGGTGTGGGCGCGGGATCGCCCTGCGCGCCAAAGGGCTCGGCGCCAACGTGATCGTCACTGAAGTCAACCCCGTGCGCGCTATTGAGGCCGTCATGGATGGCTTCCGAGTGATGAAGATGATCGAAGCAGCGCCCGTGGGCGATATCTTCGTCACCGCGACCGGCTGCAAAGATGTCATCACCGAAGAGTCCTTGAGAGTGATGAAGGACGGGGCGATCTTGGCGAATGCGGGGCACTTCGACGTGGAGATCAGCAAGCCCGATTTAGAGAAGCTCTCCGTGGCGCGGCGCATCATTCGACCCAATATTGAAGAATTTGAACTCAAAGACGGGCGTCGGCTCTATCTCTTAGCCGAAGGGCGCCTGGTGAACTTGGCCGCTGGAGATGGGCATCCCGTCGAAATTATGGACTTATCGTTTGCGCTCCAGGCGCTCACATTAGCTTACATAGCGAAGCATCACGCTGATCTGAAGCCGGGGCTCTACCCCGTCCCCCCGGAGATAGACCAGCGCGTCGCCCTGCTCAAGCTCGAAACGATGGGGATCAGCATAGACGAGCTCACCCCGGAGCAGCGGGCGTACCTTGAAAGAGCGCACTAAACTGAGTATACTGATTCGAATTTCGTGCGAACCAGGAGGTCGGATGGATGACGAATACACAAGCTCAGACGGCTCTCAAGCCGCGCTTGCCGAAGATCCTGCCCGATGGGAAGATCCATGCCATCGGGCGGAGAAAAGAATCAGTGGCGCGGGTCTTTCTCAAGCCCAACGGTGAAGGCAAAGTGATCATCAACGGTCAGCCGGCAGAGCAGTATTTCGCCGCCGATGGCTTCATTAAAGATCGGATCACGCAGGTGATCCTCAAGCCCTTCGTCGTGACGGGCACGATGAACCGCTACGACGTGATCGCGACCTGTCGCGGCGGAGGCTTCACGGGACAGATGGAGGCCATTCGGCTGGGGATCGCGCGGGCACTGTTGGCAGTCAATCCGGACTACCGGACAGTCTTGCGCAAGGAAGGGCTGCTCACGCGCGACCCGCGCATGGTCGAGCGCAAGAAGTACGGCTTCCACAAAGCGCGGCGCGGCCAGCAATTCAGCAAGCGCTAATCGAGCTATCAGAGGAGGGTGCATATGAAAGCTGGTATTCACCCGGAATTGAAGCGTGTGGTCATCCGCTGCGCGTGCGGCGCGGAGTTTGAGACGCTCTCGACAGTAGATAATCTCCATGTCGACATCTGTTCCAAGTGCCACCCGTTCTTCACGGGGGAAGAGAAGCTCGTAGACACCGAAGGGCGAGTGCAACAGTTTGAGCGCCGCTACGGCATAAAGAAAAAATGAGCGATGCGCTTTGAGACCAAGGCCGTCCGCGCAGGGTATCAGATCGATCCAACCACTGGGGCGATCGTCCCGCCAGTCCATCAAGGGGCGACATTCGCTCAAGAAGAACCCGGGGTCCATAAGGGCTATCCTTACGGGCGCACCGCGAACCCTACGCGCGCCCTCTTGGAACGGGCTATCGCCGAGCTTGAGGGCGGCCGGTACGGCTTAGCGTTTGCGTCGGGGCTGGCCGCTGAAGACGCTATCCTTCATCTGTTGAAGCCCGGCGATCACGTCCTCTGCTGCGACGACGTCTACGGCGGAACGTATAGACTTTTCGAGCAAGTGCGTCGTCACTATGGGATCGAATTCAGCTACTTCGACATGACCTCGACAGAGATCAAACTTCAGAAGAACACCAAGCTCATCTGGCTCGAATCCCCCACGAACCCGCTCTTGAAGGTCGCCGATATTGCCGCGATCGCCCGCCAGAAGCGAGATGCCCTGCTCGTCGTGGACAATACGTTCGCGACCCCGTATCTGCAGCGCCCCTTGGAGCTTGGCGCAGATATCATCGTGCACAGCTCGACAAAATATCTCAGCGGGCATGGCGACGTCATCGGCGGGCTGATCGTCACCTCCAACGCCGAAGTCTATGAAAAATTAAAGTTTCTGCAGAACGCCATCGGTGCCGTCCCCGGCCCGATGGACTGCTGGCTCGTCCTGCGAGGGCTGAAGACTTTAGCATTACGGATGAAGGCCCACTCGGAGAACGCCCAAGCGATCGCAGAGTTTTTGAGTGCTCATCCGAAAGTGGAGCGCGTCTACTACCCCGGCTTGGCGACTCATCCCGGACACGAGATCGCCAAGCGCCAGATGCACGGGCTCTACAGCGGGATGCTCAGCTTCGAGCTGAAGGGCGACGTCAAGAAGTTCCTGCAGTCTACGAAGCTCTTCACGCTCGCCGAGAACTTGGGGACAGTAGACTCGCTCACGACCCATCCGGCGACGATGACCCACGCTTCGATTCCGCCAGAGGAGCGCGCCCGCCGCGGCATCAGAGAGAACTTAATCAGACTCTCCGTGGGCATCGAACACGCCCAAGACTTGATCGCAGATCTTCAGCAAGCGCTTGCATGTGCTTGACAAACTTTTTACACTAAGCTGATCATGCGCGTCGCAGAGAATCTCTTAGAGTTGATCGGGCAGACGCCTATGGTCGCGCTCAGCCGCATCAATCCCGTCAAGGGCGTGCGGCTGCTCGCGAAGCTCGAATATTTTAATCCCGGTGGCTCGGTCAAGGATCGTATTGGGATTTCTATGATCGAAGCGGCCGAGCGCGACGGCAAGCTGAAGCCTGGCGGCTGGATCGTCGAGCCCACCAGCGGGAACACCGGCGTTGGCCTGTGCATCGCCGCGATCTTGAAGGGCTATCGGGTCGTCTTCACCATGCCCGACAAAGTCAGCCCGGAGAAGATAGATCTTCTCAGAGCGTATGGCGCGGATGTCGTCATCTGTCCCACGGCCGTCGCCCCGGACGACCCGCGAAGCTATTACTCTGTAGCCCGACAGATCGCCAAGGAGCGCCCGGCGGTCTTGCTCAACCAATACGAGAACTTAGCGAACCCTGAGGCACACTATCGCACCACCGGCCCGGAGATCTGGGAGCAAACCCAGGGGAATCTGACTGCGTTCGTCGCGGGGATCGGCACCGGGGGCACGATCAGCGGAGTGGGCAGATTCTTAAAAGAGCGCAACCAGAAAATCAAAATCGTCGGGGCCGATCCCGAAGGCTCGATGACTTATTCTGAGTTTTACAAGCTCCCTCACAACGTGCACACGTATCTCATCGAAGGGATCGGCGAGGACATCATCCCCAAGACGCTCGATTTTTCCGTGATAGACGAGATCATCCGCGTGACTGACAAAGAAGCCTATCAGATGGCGCGGGAGCTCGCGAAAAAAGAAGCAATCCTCACGGGCAGCTCCGGGGGCGCGGCGCTCGTGGCTGCGCTCAAATATGCCGAAAAAGTCAAAGAAGGGACGATCGTCGTGCTCATCCCCGACACGGGGCGCCAGTATCTCAGCAAGGTCTATTCCGATGAATGGTGGCGCAAACAAGGGCTGCTCTGATACTTTTGATCAGCCTAGCACTGGCCGGTTGCGATCTCCTCGCTCCGCCGAGTGTAACACTTCGTCAGGGCTTTGAGGTTGGCTGGGAGGGCTGGCAGAAGGGCTCCGACGTCCCGCAAGACCCCAACACTCATCGCCCCGTCGAGTGGAGCATTGAGCTGAGCACCAAGCAAGCGAAGGAGGGCTACGGCTCGGCGCGATTCTTCCTCGATGGCCGCCAAGACGACGGCACGATCTGGCTTGCGAAACTGCTGACGGTGCCCAAGGGGCGCCCGCTCATAGTGAATCTCTCGTTCTATCTCTGGAGCCCGGAGCAGAGTTCTAATATCCGTGCGTATGTCGTCGCGTATGCCGGGGCGCTCCTGCCCGTTGAGGAGGCCGAGTTTACCCACAAAGAGCCTGCGGACAAGGCCAAGGGCTGGCGGCGGTATCAATTCACGATGCCCGTCGCCTCTACAGCTGGGGAGCTGTGGGTGGCGCTGGGGATCAGCGTCGCCTGGGAGACGGTGTTAGAATACTTTATTGACGACGTGCGCGTCGAGGTGCGCTGATAATTTACCTCACCCCTTCCCTCTCCGCAAGCGGAGAGGGTTAGGGTGAGGTAGGGACCGCGGAGGGTCGCCCCTTAGCCCAATTCTAGCACAGCTCCCTCCTACCTTGACAAGACCCCCTCCACACGGCGAAGAGATCCGGCCACCACCAGCAAAAAGATCTCAGCAGCAGCGCCACTTGACAAAAGCGGACTAATATAGTAGGATTTTTACGAGAACCCTCTCAGAGAGGAGCTGAGCGATGGCCAGCACGCTAGAGATCAGAGACCTGCACGTGAGCGTCGAAGGCAAAGAGATCCTCAAAGGGGTGACGCTCACCGTCAAGACCGGGGAGATCCACTCGATCATGGGGCCCAACGGCTCCGGCAAGAGCACGTTGGCGCTAGCATTGATGGGTCATCCCAAGTACGAAGTGACCAAGGGCGAAATTCTCTTCAAGGGACAGAATATCGTTGAGCTGGAGCCCAACGAGCGAGCGCGCTTGGGGTTGTTCTTGGCATTTCAGTATCCCCTAGAGATCCAGGGTGTGCCCCTGGGACGCTTCCTGTGGGCAGCGAAGAAAGCCCTCCTTGGGCAATCCCAAGATGGCCAGACCGACAAGAAAGCTGACGCCAAGGCGCTCTCGCAGTTCCGCAAAGAACTCCAAGAGAAGATGAAGCTCTTGAAGATGGACGAGTCGTTCGCGCAACGCTATCTCAATGTGGGCTTCTCCGGCGGTGAAAAAAAGCGCGCGGAGATCGTCCAGATGCACATCCTCAAGCCAGAGATCGCCATCTTAGATGAGACGGATTCGGGGTTAGATATTGACTCCGTGAAGATCGTCGCCGAAGCTGTCAATCAGCTGCGCGGGCCGGACTTCGGCGCATTGGTGATCACGCACTATCAGAGAATTCTCAATTTCTTAAAGCCCGACTATGTGCACGTCATGATTGATGGGCGCATTGTGCGCAGCGGCGATGAGAGCTTGGTCCACGAGCTTGAAGCCAAGGGCTACGATTGGCTCATCAACGAGAGCAAAGCCGAGGTGAGCTAGATGACCAAAAAGATCGAGGAAGTTCGCCATCTTGGGGAGAAGAAGCGCCCCATAGCCGAGAAAGAACGAGAGACCTACGACCGCGATTATTCGCGCTATGCGTTCAGTTACCCCACAGATAAATATAAGTACGTGCTGAAGCCGGGGCTCTCCCGCGAAGTGATCGAAGAGATCTCAGCGATCAAGAACGAGCCCAAATGGATGCGCGAGTTTCGTCTCAAAGCGTACGAGATCTTCCTGAAGAAGCCCATGCCCACCTGGGGCGGCGATCTCTCTCACATCAACTTCGACACGATCACGTACTACGCGACGCCGACTGATAAGGGGGCGCGCAGCTGGGAGGACGTCCCCGAGGAAGTCAAGAAGACATTCGATCGCTTGGGGATTCCCGAAGCCGAGCGAAAATTCTTAGCTGGAGTCGGCGCGCAGTATGATTCTGAGGTCGTCTATCACTCGATTCGGGAGGATTTAGCGAAGAAGGGCGTGATCTTCCTCTCGATGGATGAGGGCTTACGCGAGTACCCGGACTTAGTGAAGGAATACTTTGGCACGGTGATCCCCCCGACGGACAACAAATTCGCGGCGCTGAATTCTGCTGTTTGGTCGGGGGGGTCCTTCATATATGTGCCGAAGGGCGTGCATGTTGAGATCCCCCTGCAGGCGTATTTCAGAATCAACGCGCCGCAGATGGGGCAGTTCGAGCGCACGCTGATTATCGCCGACGAGGGCGCACGCGTGCACTATATCGAAGGGTGCCTCCCCGGCGGCGAGCAAGTGAGCGTCGGCGACCGCTGGGTGAATATCGAGAGCTTAAAACCCGGCGATTACGTGATCGCCGACAACGGCGAAAAGGCCCGCGTGCGCGCCACGATGGTGCGCCGCTATCGCGGGGAGATGCTCACTATTAAGCCCATCTCACCGTATAATGCGTTCCGACTGACCCCAGAGCATCCCGTGCTGGTCGTGCGCCGCTCCCGCGTCCTCCAGAGACGCAAGCCCCGCAACGGCTGGCTCCCCGAAGTAGACACCGAAAAGCTCTTCACAGCTCAGCCGGAGTATGTGCCAGCGGGCGAACTGACCGTAGGAGACTTCTTGGTCTTCCCCAAGGTGCAGGCCCACAACTATAACCCAAGATATTCCCCAGAGCTGCTCAAGCTTTTGGGATATTATCTCGCTGAGGGCTCGGCGTTCATCCACAAGACCCTCAACGTGCCGGTGGTCAGCTTCTCGTTTGGCACACACGAGAAGGAAGTCATCACCGAAGTGTGCGATCTGATCACAAAGATCACGGGCAAGGACGCGTACGTCACTGAGCTTAAAGGGAGACACGCCGTCAATGTGACGGTCTATTCCCAAGAGCTCTTTGACGTGTGCACGAGCTCGTGCGGGACAGGGGCATCGAGCAAGCGCCTGAGTGATGAACTGATGGCCTTGCCTCCAGAGCAGATTGAGCCTCTGCTGACTGCGTATTTTGTAGGAGATGGCAACGTCTGTGACAAGGGCAACAGCGTGATGTACCGCGCGGCTACGGCCTCAGAGACGCTCGCGCAGCAGATCCAAGAGCTTTTGGCCCGCAAGGGCATCTACGCGAGCATTCACGTGCGCCCCGGCGGCGACGACACGATCAACGGCAGAAAGATTCATAGAAAAGATCAATACATCATCGTGTACACGGCCGACAAACGGTGGAGCGAGATCCGCCAGACGGACAGATATTTCTTAGTACCCATCAAAGAGATCGAGCGCGCGCCCTATGACGGGTTCGTCTTCAATCTCGACGTTGAGGGGCCAAGCTCGTACTTGGTGCGCGGCTTTGCGGTGCACAACTGCACCGCGCCCATCTATTCTAAAGAATCGCTGCACGCCGCCGTCGTGGAACTCATCGCCAAGCGCGGGGCGCACCTGCGATATACGACGCTTCAGAATTGGTCCAACGACGTCTACAATCTCGTCACCAAGCGCGCCATCGCCTATGAAGACGCCACGGTAGAATGGGTGGACGCGAATATTGGGTGTTTGACAGCAGATACGAAAGTCTTTCTCAATCCGCGCGGGGCGGTCAATATCACTGAAGTCAAGCCCAACGATTGGATCTACGCCCTCGATCTCAACACGATGGAGATCGTCAAGCGGCCAGTGAAGGGCATTGTCTGCACGGGGGTCAAGCCCGTCTTCAAGCTCATTACAGAAAACTATCGAGAGATCAAGGCTACGGCGAACCATCCGTTCTTAGCCTTGTACCGCTCAGAGAAGCATTGGCACCTGGTGTGGAAGCCCCTGGAACAGCTCCAAGTCGGAGATTTGATTGCCATCATAGACGAGTTACCCCCTAAGGAAGGTAAGCCAGCAGAATTCGTGCGTATCAAGGCACTAGAGCCATTGGGAGAGGAAGCCGTCTACGACATCGAAGTCGAGGGCGCCCATAACTTCATTGCCAACGGGTTGATCGTGCACAACTCTCGCCTCACCATGAAGTATCCGTCGGTCTATATGCTGGGCAAGGGCGCGCGGGCTGATATTCTCTCCGTGGCATTTGCTGGCAAGGGCCAACACCAAGATACCGGCGGCAAAGCGATCCACGCCGCCCCGTACACGACATCAACGATCGTTTCCAAGTCCGTCAGCAAGGACGGCGGACGAGCGACCTATCGCGGCCAACTAGTCGTCGCCAAGGGTGCTCATCACGCCAAGTCCAACGTCCGCTGCGATGCCCTCATCCTCGATGAGTACTCGCGCTCCGATACGTACCCATATATCGAGATTGACGAAGACCAAGTGACCATCGGGCACGAGGCGACCGTGGGGAAGGTCGGGGACGATCAGATCTTCTATCTGATGAGCCGCGGGCTCTCCGAATCCGAAGCCCTCTCCATGATCGTGCTGGGCTTCATGGAGCCGTTCACGAAGACTCTCCCCATGGAGTACGCTATTGAATTCAATAGATTAATTCAGTTGGAGATGGAAGGTTCGGTGGGGTGAAGATGGCGCGGATCGCCAAGAGCATCACAGAATTAGTTGGCAACACGCCATTGGTGAGGCTCAACCGAGTGACACAAGGCGTTCATGCTGAGATAGTGGCCAAATTGGAGTCGTTTAATCCGTTGAGTAGCGTCAAGGATCGTATCGGGGTCAGCATGATCGAGGATGGAGAGCGCAGAGGATTGATCACCAAAGATACGGTCATCATTGAGCCGACCAGTGGCAATACGGGCATCGCCTTAGCTTTCGTGTGTGCCACGAAGGGATATCGGTTAATCCTCACTATGCCGGATACTATGAGTATGGAGCGTCGCAAGCTCTTGAGGATGTTTGGGGCGGAGTTGGTTCTGACCCCAGGAGCGGAAGGGATGGCAGGGGCGGTGAGGAAGGCTGAGGAATTGATGAAAGCCTTCCCTAAGGCGTTTATGCCACAGCAGTTCAAGAACCCAGCCAACCCTAAGATCCATCGTGAGACCACAGCGGAAGAGATCTGGCGGGACACCGATGGGAGAGTAGATATCTTAGTAGCTGGGGTTGGAACTGGTGGGACGATCACCGGCGTAGCCGAGGTCATCAAGCCGAGGAAGCCGAGTTTTCGCGCGGTTGCGGTGGAGCCCAAAGATTCCCCAGTGCTCTCCGGGGGCAAGCCTGGCCCCCATAAGATTCAAGGGATTGGGGCGGGGTTCGTGCCGGAGGTGTTGAGGACGGATCTCATCGACGAGGTCATCCAGGTGACTAACGAAGATGCGGGGGCGATGGCGAGGAGGCTCGCACGAGAAGAGGGGATATTGGTCGGGATATCGTCAGGGGCAGCGGCTTGGGCGGCTCTAGAAGTCGGCAAAAGACCCGAGAATAAGGGCAAATTGATCGTCGTCGTCTTGCCCGATTCCGGCGAACGGTATGTGAGCACGTGGCTCTTCCCAGAAGGATGACGAGAATGTTCAAAACTCTGAAGGAAGATATTCAGACCGTGTTTGCGAAGGATCCAGCTGCCCGGAGCCTGGTAGAAGTGCTCTTTTGCTATCCGGGACTGCATGCGATCTGGCTGCACCGGATAGCCCATTTCTTGTGGCGACATCGGCTGTTTTTCTTGGGCAGGCTGCTCTCGCATATCAACAGGGCCTTGACAGGGATCGAGATTCATCCTGGGGCGAAGATCGGCCGGCGGTTCTTCATTGATCACGGCATGGGGGTTGTCATCGGGGAGACAGCCGAGATCGGCAATGACGTTCTGATGTATCAAGGGGTCGTCTTAGGCGGGACAACTTTAGAGAAGAAGAAACGCCACCCCACGATCGAGGACCAGGTGGTGATCGGCGCAGGAGCGATCCTGCTTGGCCCGATTACTGTAGGTCGGGGAGCCTTGGTCGGCGCCGGTTCTGTAGTGATCAAATCTGTTCCTCCCGGGGCCACCGTGGTAGGCGTCCCCGGTAGGGTCATCACAGAAGAGAAGCGCCCAGCTCCAACTTCAACCCTGGAGCATGGCAAGCTTCCTGACCCAGTAGCTGAAGCGATCAAAGCGATCTTGATCCGACAAGAGATCTTAGAGAGTAAGCTGCGAGCTCTGGAGCAGTCTCTCACTTCCATCGCCTCTAATGGCCAAAAGGATGCAGAAACCGTGGAACTCTTCGACAGCGGGAAAGGGATCTAGCAATGATGAGATTGACAATGCCGAGCGTTGTTGGTAAAATAACACCGACCCCTCTCCCCTCCTTAAATGCCCAACCCCCCTCCTCCGCCCTGGAGAGGGGGGTCTTTTAAAGCTATGAGAACACTACAATCTCTTTCGCCAGAAGATATCGTGGAGCAAGCGGGACAGCGCCGTGAGCCCTCGTGGCTCGCGCAGAAGCGCCTGGAAGCGTTGGAGTCTTTTCAGAAGCTCCCTCTGCCTGAGTCGCGCTATACGAAGATCCGCGGGCTTGAGCTGAGTGAGTTCTCTCTGGTACCCCGCAGCCCCACCGGGGCCAAGGCCAGCGACTTTGCCAGCACGCGCGAAGCTGTCCACATTCAAATCGATGGAGAAGTTCTCGTGACCCAGGTCCCTGAGCCCTTGCGCGCCAAGGGGATTCTCTTCCGCGATCTGGCAACGGCCGTGCGTGAGCACCCCGATCTCGTGCAGAGATATCTCTTTCGGGCAGTCTCGCCTCGTGAGGACAAGATGGCTGCCCTTGTTGGGGCGCTCGCGCACAACGGGATTTTCATCTATATTCCCAAAGAGACTGTGCTCGAAGAGCCATTGAGATTGGTGTATTTGCTCGATGAGCCTCGTGTGGCAGCTCTGGCCCATCAGGTCGTTGTAGTGGAGCCGCACAGCCACGTGACGCTCATAGAAGAAGCGTATGCGAAGCACCCCCAAGCCGTCGGCTCTCACCTGCACGCGGCGATCTCAGAGGTCTACGTGGGCGATGGGGCGCAGCTGCAATTTGGGGCTTTACAGAATTGGAACGAAGGGACGTTCAGTTTTGTGCGGCGCCGCGCCCAGGTGGGGCGTGACGCCAAGCTCCAGTGGACGATAGGGTGGCTGGGCGGACGCTTGACTATGAGCGCAGTAGAGAGTAGACTAGTAGGCCCTGGTGCGGAGATGGAAGATATTCAGGTGCTCTTCGGATGTCACGCGCAGCATTTTGATCTGACCAGTGCTCTACGAAATATGGCGCCGCACGTCAAGGGCGAAATCCATATGAAGGGCGTCATGAAAGACCAAGCCCGCGCGGTGATGTACGGATTTATCAGAGTAGAGCGCGAGGCGCAGCAGTCGAATTCGTATCAGCTCGCTCAAGGGCTGCTGCTCAACGACGGGGCGCACTGCGACGCAATCCCCGGATTAGAGATCGAAGCCAACGACGTGCGCGCGACGCACGGCGCTTCTATCGGGCCCATTGACGAAGAGCAGATCTTCTATCTGCAGAGCCGTGGCTTCGATCGCGAGCAGGCCAAGCGCACCATCGTCGAGGGGTTCTTGACGCCAACGCTCGAACAGATCCCTATCGCTGGGGTACGCGAGCGCTTCCACGCCTTCGTCGAACAAAAATGGGATGAGCAGCCATGGTCGTCTCAGCAGACCTAGATTTTATCATCGAGCACTATAAGAATCCCCAGAACTTTGGACATCTCGAGAACCCCGACATCGTCCATGAAGAGGGCAATCCCAGCTGTGGGGATCAGATCCGCATCGAGCTAAAGATTGAAAATAATAGAATCGCAGATGTGCGCTTCAGCGGCAAGGGCTGCGCGATCTCCCAAGCAGCGGCGTCTCTTCTCACCGAGGAGATTAAGGGCAAGACGCTCGATGAGGTGAAGCAATTCGACAAGCAGAAGATGCTCGATCTTCTGGGGATTGAGCTGAGCGCCATGCGGCTCAAGTGCGCGCTCTTAGCTCTGAAAGTGGTCAAGGCCGGGATCTATGGGGTCAAGGGGTGGCCGGGAGAAGAAGATGAACAAGAGGATCAAGATCGCGACCGTCCATGAGCTCGCCCCTGGTCAGTACAAGAGCGTTGCAGTCGAGGGGGAGCGCATCGCGCTCTTCAACATTGATGGGGAGTTTTATGCGCTCCAAGATGTATGCACTCATGACGGGGGTATCTTGACAGGAGGGACCCTCAAGGGGTACATTATCGAGTGTCCTCGGCATGGGGCGCAGTTTGACGTGCGCACAGGTGCCGTCGTGCGAATGCCAGCGTACATCGGCGTCAAGACATATCCCGTGCGCCTCGAAGGTGATGACCTCTTTATAATTTGGGAGTAAGAGGGGAACAACATGGCCGCTCAACCCGATGCCTGTAAGGCTCTTGATCCGCACGTGCTTCGCCACGATTTTCCGATCTTCCAGCGCACCGTCCATGGGAAACCCTTAATTTATCTCGATAACGCCGCGACCACGCAGCGCCCTCAAGCCGTCATCAATGCGATCATTGAGTACTATCAGCGCTACAATGCCAACGTCCACCGTGCGGTACACACGCTCTCCCACGAAGCGTCGGTCGCCTACGAAGGCGCTCATAAGAAAGCCGCGAAGTTCGTCAACGCGCGCTCGTGGCGCGAGATCATCTTTACCCGCAACGCCACCGAAGCCATAAACTTAGTGGCGTACGCGTGGGGATTGCACAATCTCCAGCCGGGCGATGAAGTTCTAGTGACGATCATGGAGCATCACTCGAATTTAGTACCCTGGCAGATGCTCAGAGAACTCAAAAAGATCGAGCTAAAGTTTTTGGACGTGACCGACCAGGGGCGCCTCAAGCTCGATGATCTCCCCAAGCTCATAACGCGACGCACCAAGCTCGTGGGGATGATCTACGCGAGCAATGTCTTGGGGACGATTAACCCTGTGAGAGAGATCATTGCCGAAGCCCAAAGAGTAGGAGCGATCACGGTTGTGGACGCGGCGCAAGCCGCCCCCCACATCCCCATAGATGTCCAAGCGTTGGGGTGCGACTTTCTCGCCGTCTCCGGGCACAAGATGCTCGGCCCCACAGGGGTCGGCTTTCTCTATGGGCGCAGGGAGCTCCTAGAGGCAATGCACCCGTTCTTGCACGGCGGAGATATGATCTCCACAGTGACGACAGAGAGCGTGACGTTCAACGAGCTACCGTGGAAGTTCGAGGCAGGCACGCCCAATATCGCTGGGGGGATCGGGCTTGGGGCAGCGATTGACTATCTTTTGGCGTTGGGCGTCGAGAACGTCTACGCTCACGAGCAAAAGCTCTTAGCGTATGCGCTGGAGAAGCTCTCTCAGATTGACGACTTAGAGATCTACGGGCCCAAAGATACTCACGACCGTCTTGCGGTGATCTCGTTCAATCTGAAGGGCGTGCATCCTCATGATGTGGCGGGGATCTTGGACGAGGCGGGGATCGCGGTGCGCAGCGGGCATCATTGCGCGCAGCCACTCATGAGAAGACTTGGGATGGAGAACACCGCGCGCGCGAGCTTTTACATCTATAACTCCGAAGATGACGTGGACGCGCTCGTGGACGCGCTCAAGACGGTGCGTAAGCTCTTCGCTTAGCTTAATATCTCGCGGCACTCCCGCACAAAGCCCACCGTCAGCTTGACCGTGTTCTCGAAGTCGTCTAATCTCAACAGACTAAACTGCGAATGAATATAGCGGCAGGGCACCGAGAGCACGCCAGCCATGATTCCCCCGCGCGCCGTGTGGATCGCCCCGGCATCGGTGCCCCCATAGATGGGCAGCTTATACTGATACGCGATCTTGAGCTTCTCCGCGATCTTCTCTAGCGCCTCCACAACGCGACGACTGACCACAAGAGAGTTATCAGCGATGGTGATCGCCGGGCCCTTGCCCAAGGCGGTGGGCTGGCGCGCGGGAGGGACGCCAGGGACGTCTGCCCCGATTGTCCCCTCGAGAGCGAGCGCAACATTGGGATTGATGCTGTAAGCAGCGGCGCGCGCGCCGCGCAGCCCCGTCTCCTCCCCAATCGCAAAATTCCCCACGAGCGTCAGATTGAGATCTTCTTTCTGAAGCTCTTGCAGCGTGCGGATGAGGACAGCACAGCCGGCCCGGTCGTCAAACGCTTTCCCCTCGACAAGATCCTCGCTCAGCCGCTCAAACGGATAATACGGCACGGCAGGGTCGCCCACGCGAATCCCCATCTTCTGGACTTCCTCCGCCGACGAAGCCCCAACGTCAATGAAGAGATCTTCGAGCTTGAAGGGCTTGTCGCGATCTTCGGGCTTGAGCACATGAGGCGGGACGCTCCCGATCACCCCGGTGATGAGCTTCCCCTGGCGCGTGCGGATCTTGACGACCTGAGCCGGGAGAATTCTTATATCCCAGCTGCCTAGGGTCGCAAAGCGCAGAAACCCCTTCTCTTCGATATAGCTAATAATTAAGCCGACTTCGTCCATGTGCGCGTCAAGCATCAGCGTAAAATCTGACTTGCCCTTGCGCGTGACGATGAGATTCCCCAGGGGATCGACGCGCATCTCATCGACGAGGGGCCGAACAAGTTGAGCGATCACGTCGCGGACATCGTCCTCAAAGCCGGAGACGCCAAAGGCCGTGGAGAGCTGCTCCAGTAGCTGAATGCTGCGAGAAGAGTTTTTAGCCATAGTGGGGATTATAACCGATACCAGCAGGGAGACTCAAATCTTTCTGAGCACAATCGCCGAATTGTGCCCGCCAAACCCAAACGAATTGGAGAGCGCGATCTCGACTTTAGCTGGACGAGCTTTGTTGGGAACGTAATCTAAGTCACATTCGGGATCAGGATTGTC
>JAPWVB010000070.1 GCA_028275205.1 Candidatus Acetothermia bacterium | reverse complement strand
TATTAATTTGACCCTCACAGTGGGGCTCTTCATGCTCATGATGGCCGTGACGGGCAAGTGGCTCCATCTGGACTTTCTCAGTCTCATTCCGCTGATGCTGCTCACGGTGTGGGGCGTCTATGGGTTTGGGTTTGCGATGGGTGGGTTGGCGTTGGTCTTCAAGCAAGTGCAAGCGGTCTTTCAGATCTTTCAGTTCGTGTGGGTGGCGCTGGTGATCGCAGCGAGCGCTTTGGAGACGTTCCCGTGGGCGAAGTTCCTCCCCGTGACCTGGGGCGTACACTTAATCGGGCGGGTTCTCATTCACGGGCAGTCGCTCTACGCGATGCCCATCGCGGACGTGGCGTTTCTGATAGCGATCTCGGCCGTGTATTTTCTGCTGGGCTATCTCATCTTCAAGCGACTGGAGAGGGTGGCGCGCGATCGCGGGCTGTTGGGACACTACTAGAAAGGGGTGAATCTCTATGCGCGAAGCGATCTTGCGGGCATTGGAGCGCAGCCGCGCCGACTACACGGAGATCCGGGTCGAGCGCGAGTGGCGCACGGAAGTCGCCTATCGAAAAGAGAACCTTGAGAACCTCGAGGCGTCGTCGGAGCTGGGCGGGATCGTGCGCTGTCTGGTGGGAGGCGGCTGGGGGATCGCCGTCTTCAACTCCCTGGAAAATCTTGAACGGAGGGTCGAAGACGCCTTCCGCATCGCCAAGGCCGTGAGCGCTAAAGCCCCAGAGCGCGCAGCCCTCGCCCCCACTCGCCCTGTCCAAGACGAAGTGCGCGTCACGCTCAAGAAAGATCCACGGTCCATCCCGCTGAAACAAAAGCAAGAGCTCTTGCGCAGATACAACGAGCTCATGCTCAAGCACAGCGGGAAGATCGTCTCGACGACCGCGCGCTACACGGACTCGTTCAAAGAAGTGACCTACGCGAACTCTGAGGGGACGTTCATCGTCGATGAGCGCCCGGATGTGACGCTGCTTTTGTCGGCCACCGCGCGCGAAGATGAGAAGAACATCCAGACGGGCTCAGAATCGCTTGGATGGTTTGCCGGCTTTGAAGCCGCAGAGAACCAAGAGGAGCACGCGCTCAAGGCCGCGCAGCGCGCGATTGAGCTTCTAGGCGCCAAGCCCGTCACCGCTGGGGTCTATACGGTGATCCTCGATCAAGATCTCGCCGGGGTCTTCATTCACGAGGCGTTCGGGCATCTGTGCGAAGCTGACTTTCTCTTCAAGAACCCTAGGCTCCAAGAGATCTTGAAGATCGGGCGCCCCTTCGGCATCCCGGAGCTCAACGTCGTGGACGACGGCTATCTTGAGGGCTTGCGCGGCAACTCCAAGTACGACGATGAGGGCACCCCAAGACAGAAAGTCTATCTCATCAAGAATGGCGTCCTCAATAGCTTTCTGCACAGTCGCCAGACGGCCGCCAAGATGGGCACCCAGCCCACGGGCAACGCCCGCGCGGTGAACTATCAGTTTGAGCCCATCGTGCGCATGCGCAATACGTATATCGAGCCTGGCTCAGCGACCTTCGAGCAGATGCTCAAAGATATAGACTACGGGATCTACGCGTGCGGCTCTTTCGGGGGACAGACGATGCTCGAGCAATTCACGTTCGAGGCTAAATACGCCTACGAGATCGTGCGCGGGCAGCTTGGGGAGCTGCTGCGCGATGTGGTGCTCACGGGCAACGTCTTCGAGACGCTCAAAAACATCGAGATGATCGGGAACGACTTGGTGATCAAGGGCACTTCAGGAGGCTGTGGCAAAGATGGGCAGTTCCCGCTGCCGGTCACGACGGGAGGACCGCACATTCGCGTGCGCCACGTCACCATAGGAGGGAAGGCATCATGAAGAGCCAAAAGATCCGAGCTGAAGCTCTCTTGGAGAAGCTCGCCAAACAGACGGACGGAGCCGAGATCTATGAGCTGCGCACGGTAGAGCTTCCGGTGCGCTTTCGTGCCGGGGCGCTCGAGTCCGTCAAGGCCGTGGAGACCGCTGGAAGGGCCCTGCGCCTCATCAAAGATGGGCGCTTGGGATTCTCGACAACTACGGACTTGGGAGACGACACATATCTTGTGCAGAATGCTCTTGAGTCGGCTCACTATGGCGATCCCGCGCCCTTTCGCTTTCCCGCACAGCAGCCCGCTCCTTCTGTCCAATGCTTCGATCCCCAGGTCGAGCAGATGGACGAGCAGAGCTTCATAGCTCTTGGGGAGCAGATCGTCGAGAAGATCAAAGCGTATGACGCGACCCTTCAGATCAACGTAGGGCTCTCCAAAGAGCTCGAAGAGGTTTCGCTCTATAATACAAGCGGTCTTGCGCTCACGAGCCGACGGACGCTCTTGAGCGTTTCTGTCTCAGCCACGCGCGCCCGCGAAGGCGATATCTTCACGATCTTCGAAGCGACGTCGTGGCGCCAAGCCAAAGAGATAGACGGCTTAGCTCTCGCGGAACGGCTTATCGAGCGGCTGCGTCTTGCTGAAAGAATCGTGCCCATCCAGACCAAAGCGATGCCCGTGATCTTCCGTGGGCCAGGGGTTTTAGCGCTGCTCATCCCATTTATGGTTGGGCTGGATGGGCGCAACGTCTTCTTGGGCGTCTCGCCCTTGCGCGGCAAGCTCGACCAAAAGATCTGTGACGAGAGATTCTCCCTGATAGATGACGGGACGCTCGATTTTGCGCCACGATCTGCGCCCTACGACGACGAGGGCATGCCCACGCAGAGAAAATTCTTAATTGAGCGCGGAGTCGCCAAGCAGTTTCTCTACGATCTGAAGACAGCGGCGCTCGCGCGCGCCCAGCCCACGGGAAACGGCTTCAAGGCCGGCTTCATGGGCGGAGGCTTCCGCTACCCCCCAAGAATCTCCTCGACGAGCGCGATCATTCCCCCTGGAGATCGAACGTTCACTCAGATTCTCAAAGACCTCGACGAAGCGCTCATCGTCGAGAACGTCATGGGCCTGGGCGGGGGGAATCCCCTCACGGGGGAGTTTTCCAACACCGTCTCGGTGGGGTTTCTCGCGCGCAAGGGCGAGATCGTCGGGCGCGTCAAAAATACAATGATCGCCGGGAACGTCTACGATCTGCTCAGAGAGAGACTGATCGCGCTCAGCGATCGCCCAGAGTGGATCTTCGGGTTCGCGCACGCTCCGGCGATCGCCCTGGACGGGGTGAGCGTCGCCAGCAAGTAGCCGTGCTCGAAAGAATTCTTAGTAGCATCAGCTCGCGGTCGGTCGCGCTCTTCCTGGGCGCAACCGACACCGGCAAAACGACGCTCATCAGAGAGCTGCATCGCCATCTCGGCGGGGAAGTGATTGACGCGGACGTAGGCCAAAGCTGGCTGGGCCCGCCCGCGTGCATCTCCCGGGGGCGCATCCACAATGATCACAGCGAGATTCGAGCGAGCTCCTTTGTGGGAGACATCTCGCCGCGCGGGAATTTCTTGCCAGTGCTTACGGGGGTGGCGCACTGCCTGCGCGAGGCCTCGCGCCCACTGCTCATTGATACCGACGGCTACATCAGTGGGGATGCCGCACGAATCTATAAGAGCGAGCTGATCCGTCTTGTCCGGCCTGATGTGCTCGTGCTGCTGCAGCGCTCGGGAGAGCTTGCGTACTATAAGCTCTATGCGCGCCAGGGCATCACCGTCATAGAGATCCCGGTGACGCACACGGGCAGTAAATCACGGGAAGACCGCATCCGAGCGCGCGAAGACGCCTTCCGACGATATTTTCAGGGCGCGGCGCTGCGGCGCTGGCGCTTTGACGAACTGAGCGTCGAGCGCGCGCTCGTGGGGCACGGCGAGCCCCTCGATGTGACGCTCCTCTCGAATCTTTTGGCTTGCCCAGTCATAGCCGCCTGGCGCTTGCCCCCAACAGCGACGATAGTTGTGTCGCGCTGGCCCTTCTCATCCGCAGAAGCCCAACGAGCCCTCGGCGTCGAGTCCCTCACGCTGCTCTTGTGGGAAGATCTCAAAGACACTCTTGTGGGCTGCTGCGTGGAAGGAGAACTTCAAGGTCTTGGAACTGTCCAAGAACTCTCGAGCGAGACGATCTCGATCTGGACGCCGCTTGAGCACGCGACCGCCATCCAATGGGGATCTCTCAAAGTCTTCGCCGATGGGCACCACATACGAACTCTTAGGAGAGCTTCCGCCGAAGGGCAATGAGCTCAAGCAAGCTCTTGGCCACCTCCGCGCCCTTGTAGACGCGCGCACAGGCTTGCTCCTCTGTGTACGGCGTCAGCACCCCAAAGACGATCGGGGTATCGCACTCTAAGCTCACGCGCATCAGCCCGTCGGTCACCGCGCGGGCGATATGCTCAAAGTGCGCGGTCTCGCCCCGCAGCACGCACCCCAACGGCAAGATCCCATCATACCGCCCCGACTGCGCTAAGCGCTTCACCGTGGCGGGGATCTCGAACGCCCCTGGCACCCAGAAGACCTCCGTCTCGGCCACATCCCGAAGCTGCTCTTGGGCCGCCTTGAGCATCTCTTGCGTGATCTCTTTGTTGAATTCGCTGACGACGACCGCGATCTTAAGGCTCATTGTACATAGCGAAGATCGCATCGAGCTGATGGCCCAGCTTCTCCTTCTTTGTCTTCAGATAGTTATAATTGTGCGGGTTGGGCGGGATTAAAATGGGGATCTGCTCGACGATCTTGATCCCATACGCCTCGATGCCTACGAGCTTTTTGGGGTTGTTCGTCAAGATCCGAATGGTGCTCAAGCCCAGATCTTTCAGAATCTGAACGCCGATGCCGTACTCGCGCAGGTCTTCTTTAAACCCCAATTGTCTATTGGCTTCGACGGTGTCGAGCCCTTTATCTTGGAGATGATACGCTTTGATCTTGTTGCCCAAGCCGATCCCGCGGCCCTCTTGGCGCAAATAGAGGAAGACCCCAAGGCCCTCTTCAGCGATCTGGCGCAGGGCCGCTCGTAGCTGCTCGCCGCAGTCGCACTTGAGCGAGCCGAAGACGTCCCCCGTCAGACACTCCGAGTGCACCCGGACTAAGACGTTCTCCTTCCCGGCAACCTCGCCCTTGACGAGCGCGATATGCTCCTTCCCGTCCACAAGGCTCTTATAAGCGTGGATCGTAAAATCCCCAAACTCCGTGGGGAGATTGGCCCAGGCGATCTTCTCGATCAAGCGCTCGCGCTCGTAGCGATAGCGAATGAGATCAGCGATGCTGATAATAAGCAGCCCGTGCTTCTGGGCGAATCTCTCAAGTTGAGGCAGCCGGGCCATCGTGCCGTCCTCGTTCATCACCTCGCAGATGACCGCTGCGGGATAGAGCCCAGCTAATTTACAGAGATCAACGCTAGCCTCGGTGTGGCCCGCCCGCTGCAGCACGCCACCAGGTCTAGCCCGCAACGGGAAGACGTGCCCCGGCTGGACGAGATCGGAGGGCTTGGTCTTGGGGTCGATGAGCGTTTTGATCGTCTGGGCGCGATCGTACGCGGACGTCCCCGTGCTGATCCCCTCGCGAGCATCTACCGAGACTGTGAACGCGCAGCCCTTTCCCCCAGAGTCGGTCTGCACCATGAGCTTGATCCCTAGCTCATCGAGACGCTCCCCGGTCATGGGCACGCAGATGATCCCCCGGGCTTCCTTGGCCATGAAATTGATCTTCTCCGGGGTGACAAACTGCGCGGCGACCATCACGTCGCCCTCGTTTTCGCGGTCTTCGTCATCCACGATGACGATCATCTCGCCGCGCTTGAGCGCTTCGAGTGCCTCTTCGATCTTGGCAAATCCCATCTTCAGCAGCCTCCTTTAGAAAGCTTTTCTATATACTTCCCCAAGATGTCAAACTCAATGTTCACTCGATCCCCCGGACGACGGACGCGAAGATTCGTTTGCTCGAGCGTGTGGGGGATGATCGCCACGTCGAACTCCCCATCACTGACATTGAAGATCGTGAGGCTGATCCCGTCTATAGCGATCGAGCCC
>JAPWVB010000069.1 GCA_028275205.1 Candidatus Acetothermia bacterium | reverse complement strand
GCGCGCTTGAGGTTGCCCCCAAATTCTTTCAGTTTATTCTCGAATCGCTCAAAGAGCGTGATCGCGTCGGCGGTCGCCCCCGCAAACCCCACCAGCACTTGATCGTTATAGATCTTGCGCACTTTTTTAGCCGTGCTCTTGATGACTACATTGCTGAGGGTCGCTTGGCCATCAGCGGCGATGACGGCGCAGCGCTCCTGAGCCGAACGAATCGCTAAGATCGTTGTCCCCTCTATGCGTCTCACACTGACATTCTAGCGATGTCCCAAGGGGCGCGCAAGCCCTAGCGCCACTCGAACTTTTGTATTCGATGGTTATCGGAGTCAGCGATATAGATAAAATTCTGAAAGATCGCGATGCCCTTGGGGGCTTGGAACTCCCCTGGGGCTGCGCCCTCTTTGCCCCATGCCAAGAGAAACTTTCCCGTCTCGTCGAAGACTTGGATGCGATTGTTCCCTTGGTCTACGACATAGATGCGATTCGTCTTATCTACGGCCAAGTGATAGGGGCGGCGCATGGGGGCGCCCAATCCCCCTAAGAACTTTCCCGTAGGGTCGAACTTCTGCACTCGGTCGTTTTTATTGTCCGAAACGTAGATATTGCCGTCTTTATCGAGGGCGATCCCCGCGGTGATGTTGAACTGCCCGTCCCCGGTGCCGAAGACCCCAAATTTGCCTAAAAATTTCCCCGTGGGGCTGAACTTCTGCACCCGGTGATTGAACGCATCAGTGACGTAGAGATTGCCCTCTTGATCGAAAGCAATTCCTACAGGGAGGTTGAACTGCCCATCGCCCGGCTGGAGCGGTCCTGGCCCATCGGGGTCCACACAGCCCTTCCCAGACTGCAGCTCGCAGGGCGTGCCCCACTTCCCAAGAAATTTTCCGTTCTTGTCAAACTTCTGGATGCGATGGTTGAACGTATCGGCGACGTAGACGTTGTTCTCCTTGTCGAGGGCGATGCCGCTTGGGCTCTCAAACTGCCCATTATTAGCACCCTTGGAGCCCCACTGCAGGAGGAACTTCCCGTTGGCGTCGAACTTCTGCACCCTATGGTTCTCCGTGTCCGCGACGTAGACGTTGCCCTCGCCGTCTACGGCGATCCCTTCGGGGGCATTGAACTGCCCCTCTCTAGTGCCTTGCTGCCCCCAGGCCATGAGAAAGACGGGCGTACCCCCCTGAGCGCGTGCGACGGCGACCATCAAGAAACCTACGACGATGAACGTCAGCAGTCTGCGCATGGACGCCTCCTTTGCTGCAGTATTATACTGATTGAACTGCCCAATGTCCCGCAGGGCCCTCACCCCCGCAGCTCCGAAAATATCTGGAGCAACCGCGCGGCTGACTGTTGGATGCTCATCTCATGGGCCTTGCGAACCGCCCCTTGATGGAGCTGGGAGCGGCGCTGCGGGTCTTGCAAGAGCTCTATCACCGTCTGGGCGAACAGAGATTCGTCCTCGGGGACGAGCACCCCTGTCTCGCCATCGAAGACGACATCCGTGACCCCCATGGCGCGCACGACGACCGCGGGCAGCCCCGCAGCCATCGCCTCCATCAGGACCAGCCCTTGAGTTTCAGTCTTGGAAGCGAAGACGAACAGATCCGCAGCGCGATAATAGTCTACAAGCTCCTCACGCGGGATGAACCCCGTGAAGAGCACGCGGTCCCCTAGCCCAAGCTCGCGCGCATACTGCTCGAAGATCGGCTGATGCGGACCCCCCCCAGCGAGCACCAGCCGCACCGCCCCTGGCCCCTTCCACCGATCGAGAAGCACCCGAAACGCCCGGAGGAGAAAGTGCAAATTCTTCTCAATCCCCAAGCGCCCCGCGTACAGCAAGAAGAACTCATCAGGGGCAAGGTTCAGGGCGCGACGCGCGTCAACTTTTATGGGGCGCTCGAACGGCTCCATATCCACCCCGAAGGGCAGAACATAGATGGGCTTGTGGACGCCATAGCGCACCAGCTCTTCTTTCATAGCTTGTGAGGGAGTCGTGATCGCATCGCAGCGATTACAGAAGGCCGCGCTCATGCGCTCGGCCATCCGACGAGTGGGGCGAATCAGCCTGGGCAGATAGTGCAAATACTCCGTGAAGAGCGTGTGGTACGTATGCACATGAGGAAGATGATACTTCCGGGCGACGCGGATCGCCAAGAGCCCCATCGAGACTGGGGTATGGCTGTAGACGACATCGAGCTTGGGGAAGACGGAGAACGCCCGACGATCGTAGGGGATGACGATGCGGCTGTCCTTGTGAAAGTACGCGGTGAGGGCAGGGAACCGGAAGATCCGGCCGTTCTCGCTCCGTTGCGCGCGCGAGTACGCCGGGGCGAAGATATAGACGTCATGGCCAGCTCGAGAGAGCACGCGATCGAGCTCCTCGAGGATGCTGGTGACCCCGTTGATCTGCGGTGTGAACGTATCGGTGAAGATCCCGATCTTCATGGCTCTTCCTCCTCGAACGAGCGAGCACACAGTGGGCAGAAATTCTGCTCGCAGAGCGCACCGCAGCGCGGGCAGGGCTTCCAGCCCAACTGCTGGCGCGCTCTCTCTATTCTCTTCGCGTTCTTCATGAGCTGAGTCAGAGCAGAGCGCAGCTGAGGGTCAGAGACGTCAGCCGCAAGCTCTTCGATCTCGCGCTCTTCGGCGGGCGTCAGCTCAATCTGATCGATCGAGAGCACCGATGATGTCTTAGGGAAGCTCTCGACACGAAAACGGATCTCGCGCACGCGCTCGCCTCCGAGCGCTTCGTTGAGTTTTTTCTTGAACTCCTCACGGAGGAGCGAAAACTCGTGCTGCACAATATGATTGGGCACGGCGACGAAGAGCACGCCCTGGTGTACCCAAATCGGCTGAGCGAAACGAGCGACCCATGGGCCTACAATCTTCTCCCACAGCAGCGCTGGCTCTTGCTCGCGATAGATCTCGAGCAAGCCATGCTTGCGCAGAACTTTCTCAATGAGAGCTGACTCGATCATAGGGCCACCGAGACCTTTCCGCCCTCGATCAGAAAGATTCGTTGAGCGGCCGTGCGCACGGCGGGATGAAGCTCGCTTATCTCTGTGACCGTATGCGCAAGGAATATCTGAACTCCCGCAGGGAGCAGCTGCAAGAGCCGCTGGAATCTCCGGCTATCGAGCTCAGAGAGGATGTCGTCTAAGAGCAAGATTGGGTAATCCCCGAAGCGCTGATAATACAGATCGAGCTGGGCCAAGAGCATAGCACAGAGGGCGGATTTCTGTTCGCCTTGGGAGCCGAAGCGCCTCAGGTCGTGGCCATCAAGATCAAAGCGCATGTCATCGCGATGCGGGCCCACAAGCGCCATGCCCCGCTGGATCTCTTGAGGAGCAGCTTGCGCGATGAGCCGAGCGAGCTGAGCGCGCACATCGCCCGATGACAGATCGAGAGGCGTCTCATACGTCACAGTCAGTTCAGAAGCTCGTCCCGCAATAGCTCGATAGTGCTGAGAAAGGGTCTTGTTGAGTGTTTTGAGATATTCGATTCTTTGGGTGATGATTCGGCTGCCGCGGGCTATCAGCTCTTCGTTGAAGACCTCGAGCACATCGGGATTGGGCGTGCCTTGGCGCAGCAAGGCGTTCTTGCGCTGGAGGGTCTGCTCGTACTCGAGCACGATATATCTATACTCTCGAGAGAGCTCGGCGATGCTGCGATCGAGGAAGCGCCGGCGCGCTTCCGGGCGCCCCTTGATGATTTGCAGCTCATCGGGGGTGAAGAGCACCACGCGCACCAGGGCGCTTACTTCGCTTTGGGTCTTCTTCTCTCGATTGAGTTCTATAGTCTTTGCGCGCGCTCGCCCGTTGAGATGGATACGCACATGGTCGCCGTTGACGGTGAGCTCAAGCACTGCTTCGTGAGCCCCCCAGGCGATCACATCGCGCTGGCGCTCGCCCTTGAGCAGCCACCCTTTAGCTGCGTAATAGACGGCCTCGCAGAGGTTGCTCTTGCCCGCGGCGTTGGGCCCCACGATGAGATTCAGCCCGGCGGCAGGGACGAGCTCCGTAGGCCCAAGGTTGCGAAAGTTATAGAGAGCGAGACGCTCGATCTTCATTCTAAAGATATTTTACTGGGGGCGGCGCGCCTTTTCGAATAGCTGGGCCTTCAGCTGGGCGATCTCCCCGGCGAAGAGCGGGCTTTCGGCGAGAGCTTTGGCCCGACGATACGCATGCATGATCGTGCTGTGATCGCGCCCGCCAAAGAGCACGCCCAGGGCGGGGAAGGAGAGATCCATCAGCTCGCGCGCAAGATAGATCGCGATCTGGCGCGCGCAGACGACCCGTCGTTCCCGACTGTTGCCCTCAAGGTCTTCAACGCTGACTTTATAATACCTTGCGACTTCGTGCTTGATGAGCTCCGGGGTGATGGGGGGAGGGCTCGGCGGTGGTGGGAGCACTGCTGCCAGGGCTTCTTGAGAGAGCTCATGGCCGTTTAAGGCGAGGGTCGCCGTTATCCGAACCAATGCTCCTTCTAAGGCGCGCACGTTCGAGCATACCCGCTCCGCAATGTATGTGAGCAGCTCTGGGGGGATATCGAGCTGCAGTTCTTCGGCTTTGGCGCGCAAGATCGCCAGACGCGTGGCAAAATCAGGCGGTTGAATGTCAGCGACCAGACCCCCGCGGAAGCGCGAGATGAGCCCCGCATGGAGATGGGGCAGCTCTTCCGGGGGACGGTCCGAGGTCAGCACGATCTGCTTGCCCCGCTGGTAGAGATCGTTGAACGTGTGAAAGAGCTCCTCTTGGGTGGCGGTCTTCTCGCGCAGGAAGTGCACATCGTCGAGCAAGAGAATGTCAGCGGTGCGGTAGAGCTTACGGAATTGTGCGGTCTTGTTCTCGTGGAGCGCGCGGTAGAAGTCAGTAGCGAAGCGCTCGCACGTGACGTAGAGGATCTTGAGCCAGGGCGCGCGCCGCGCGGCTTCGTTTCCGATCGCATGGAGCAGATGGGTCTTGCCCAGCCCTGAGGCGCTGTAGATAAACAGCGGGTTATAGGCGCGCGCGGGGTTCTCCGCGACCGCAAGGGAAGCGGCGTATGCTAATCTATTGCTCTCGCCGCGCACAAAACGCGCGAACGTGTACTCAGGCCGCAGCGACGGAACAACAGCCTGGGGATAGTCTCGCAAAGCCGCTTCTGATCGCATCGTTTGCTAACCCCTGGTGCTGGTAGGTGCTCACAGCATAGCAGAGATCGCCGGGGGTTGTCAAGTCGGATCCTGCGGAGGCACAACGAGAAAATTATGATTCTAAGGGATTTTTCTGCGCCGCGCCGCTGCAGAGTTCCGACGGAGTACAGCGAGCCGGGGTGCGACAGGGAAGTTTGCTCGTTGAGAAAACGTGCCGGGGATTTTGCAGGAAATTGATCACCCTAGTTAGCAGACATAGCGCGCAGAAGAGTTACGATCCCCAAGGTGATCGCCAAGAGCGCGATCAGAAATCTCAGCGAGCGCATGGGGAGCTTCTGCACGGTGAACGCAGCGAGAGGCGTCGAGATGATAGCGCCGACGAGAATCGGGAGAGCGAGCGACCACTCCAGCCCGCGCACCGTCGCCCAATACATCACGACGCCGACGAGCGAGACGATCCCCTCCGAAAGACTCGTGATGCCCACGGCGGCTTTGGGGTTGAGTCCCGCGAGGATTTGTCCAGCAGTAATTATAGGGCCGTAGCCCCCGCCGCTCAGCCCTTTATTAAATGAGCTCAGCAGCCCGATCCCCACCAGTCGCCCCCACGAAAATCTCTGACTCCCCGAGGGGGTGACGAGCACGAAGACCCCTAAAGCGAGCACGAGGATCCCGATATAGACTTGGATCACCCAGCCGGGCAGATGAACAGCAACAGACACAGCGATTATCGCCCCGACGATGCCGATGAGCATGAGCACGAGGGCGACTCGAGAGTCTAACGAATCTCGGCGAAAGCTCACATTCTGATACGTGTGATGGAACCCCGCGGCGACCAAGCCCGTGACGAACTCCGACAGCAACACA
>JAPWVB010000068.1 GCA_028275205.1 Candidatus Acetothermia bacterium | reverse complement strand
TTGGCTACTTCTTAGCAGAGGACCCGCTCTTTTTGACGAGTTTGGTGCTCGTCTTTGGGGTAGTGGCCACGATCGTCACCGTAGCGTACAAGGTGCGCAAGCTCCTGCAAAATCCCTTATCACTAGCGGGGATCGTGATGGTGCTCTTCTTCGCCGCGGTGGCCATAGCCGCGCCGTGGCTGGCTCCCCCCTTAGCTCCCGATGCCCGTCCCGATGACCCGTATCGCATCGCTCAGTGCGGCTATCTGCCCACCCCAAAGCCGCCCAAGGCTTCTGACCCCATAGATGGGATCATCAAGATCGTGACGCGCCAGGCGACCATCTGCGAGGTCAGCCCCTTCGGCACCACAGAGAATCAGTACGATATCTACTACGGGGTCGTGTGGGGGACACACATGGCGTTCTTTGTAGGGATCATCATCACCTTTGCCAATGTCTTGATCGGCATAACCATCGGGGCGATCAGCGCCTACTTTGGCCGCTGGCTCGATGAGCTGCTCATGCGCATCACTGATATTTTTCTAGCGTTCCCGTTCTTAATCGCCGCGGTGACGATGGCCGCGGTGCTGCGGGCCAAGTTCGGCTCCAGCGGGGGATTGATGATCGGGGTGATCGCGCTGATCGTCTTTGGGTGGATGGGCTATGCCCGGCTCATCCGCGGGGATATTCTCTCGATCCGCGAGCGGGAGTACGTCTTAGCAGTGAGGGCCATGGGCGCGCACGACTTGCGCATCCTGCTGCGGCACATCCTCCCCAACGCGATCTATCCCACGCTGGTCGTAGCGTCGCTCGATGTGGGCACCTATGTGCTGAGCTTCGCGGCCCTGAGCTTCTTGGGGTTAGGGGCAGAGATCGGCTTTGCCGACTGGGGCCAGATGATCTCCTTCGCGCGCAACTGGATCCCCAATCTCTATGAGTTCTGGTACATCGTCTTTTGGCCGGGCATGGCCATTCTGTTCTTCGTGCTGGGCTGGAACTTGATCGGCGACGCGTTTCGAGACATTCTAGACCCGCGCTTGCGAGGCCGCGTCTGAGCTATTCTTTCTCTTCCTCAAGAGCGATGATCTCCATCCCCTTGTAATACCCACAATTGAGACAAACGCGATGGGGCAGCTTGGGCTCATGACAGCGCGGGCATTCGTTGATCGTGACCGGGGTAAATCTATAGCTTGCCGCACGATGCATCCGCTTCTGCGATCTCGATCGTCGGTACTTTGGCACTCCCTGACCCATAATCACAGCTCCTAAATGTAGAATCACGGAAAGCACGGAAGAGAACTGAAAGCACGGAAAATGGCTTTTTTGATTTCCGTGTTCTCCGTGGCTTTTCCGCGCCTTCCGTGATTCACATTCTATCAGATCGTATGTGTCTTTGCAACTGGCTCGCTCTCCACAATGAAAGTGACCGGGCCGTCGTTGACGAGTGAGACCTTCATCCGCGCCCCAAAGATCCCAGATTCGACCTTGAGGCCGCTGCGGCGCAGCTCTTGCAGAAAGAGCTCATAGAGCACGCGAGCTTGATCTTGGGGAGCAGCCGCATCAAAGCTGGGGCGCCGCCCCTTGAGCGTATTGCCGTAGAGCGTAAACTGCGAGACCACTAGGATCTCCCCCTGCACGTCCTTGACGGAGAGATTCATCTTGCCTGCAGAATCCTCAAAGATTCGCAGCCCCAACACCCTATCAGCCAAGAAGATCGCATCGTGCTCGGAATCGCCCTTGCCCACCCCCAAGAACACCAAGAGCCCTGGGCCAATCTGGCCCACGATCTTGCCGTCAACCTCGACGGACGCTTCCCTGACCCGCTGCAGCACAACTCGCATGATGCGCTATTGTAATCTCTCAGTTGGGTGTTAGCAAGCTTGCAGGCACGCACTCTGAAGCTCTATAATGAGTTATGCCCAAACGTCCCTATGTGCTCATCGTCTTAGACGGCTGGGGGATGAGAGAAGAGAAGAAATGGAACGCGGTCGCCTGCGCCAAGACCCCCAATTTTGATCGCTACTGGGCAGAGTGCCCCCACACCCTTGTGCGCACCGACGGGCGCGCCGTGGGACTACCGGAGGGGCAGTTTGGCAACTCCGAGGTAGGCCATCAGAACCTTGGCGCGGGGCGCGTCGTCGTGCAAACTTCGACTCGGATATCTGACGCTATCGCCGACGGGAGTTTCTTTGCGAATAGGGCGCTCTTGCGCGCCACGACGCGCGCTCAGACCAGCCGACTCCATCTGATGGGGCTTGTCAGCGACGGCGGCGTGCACAGTTCGCTCGAGCATCTCTTTGCTTTGATTGAGCTGGCGCGCCGCGAGCACGTCTATAATCTCTACATTCACGCTTTTTTAGATGGCCGCGACACCCCGCCGACGTCCGGAGCTGGCTACCTCCAGCGCGTGCGCGAGCTCCTTCAAAAATTGGGCTTTGGCCAGATCGCCACGATCATGGGGAGATATTGGGCGATGGACCGCGACAATCGCTGGGATCGCACAGAGAGAGCCTATCGCGCCTTGCGGTTTGCTGAGGGTCTCAGAGATGATGGCCCCGCGGAGGCTGCCGTCGCGCGGGCCTACCAGCGCGGCGAAACGGATGAGTTTATCCAGCCCATCGTGCTCGACCCTGAGGGAGCCATTCGGGACGGCGACGCTGTGATCTTCTTTAACTTTCGCCCCGATCGGGCGCGACAGCTCACGCGCGCTTTCACAGAAAAAGACTTTGCGCACTTCGACCGCGGGCCATGTCCACAGATCGAGTTCGTCACCCTCACCCAGTACGATCAGAGCTTTACAATCCCCGCGGCCTTCCCCAGCGAAGATTCTTTGCCCAACATCTTCGGGGAGGTGCTGAGCGCTGCGGGGCTGACGCAGTTCCGCATCGCGGAGACGGAAAAGTACGCGCACGTCACGTACTTCTTCAACAACGGGCGCGAGATCCCATTCCCCGGGGAAGAGAGAAAGCTCATCCCCTCGCCCAAGGTCGCGACATACGATCTCAAGCCAGAGATGTCCGCTTACGAAGTCACCAACGAAGCCGTGAAGCAGATCACCAGTCGTCGCTACGACTTCGTCCTGATAAACTATGCGAACCCCGATATGGTGGGGCACACGGGGGTCTTCGAAGCTGCCGTCAAAGCTGTAGAAGCTGTCGATGAGTGTCTGGGGCGGGTGGTGGAAGCAGCGCTCTCGGTGGGCGGAGAGATTTTAGTCACGGCAGATCACGGCAACGCAGACATTATGAAGGACGAGCAGGGCCGACCGCACACAGCCCACACCCACAGCCCCGGCCCGCTCATCTACATTGGGCCTAGGGCTATACAGCTCTCTGAGGGTGGGGCGCTCTGCGACATCGCGCCCACACTCTTAGAGCTTATGGGACTCAAACAGCCAAAAGAGATGACCGGACGGAGTTTAGTGAAGACCTAACCCCCTAGCCCCCTTCCCGACACGGGAAGGGGGAGCTCCCCTCCCCGTGCCGGGGAGGGGCTGGGGGAGAGGTTAAGACTATGGCAGAACTGAGAAAGATCAGCAGCGACTTAGGAGATATCTATATCTCCGAGCGGGCGATCGCCCAGATCTGCGCCCAAGTGATCAGTGAGCAAGAGGGCCTGCGCACGCCGCGCCAGGCCCGCGAAAGCTCCGGATTTTTGGGCACGATCGCCCGAGCGGTCAAGGGCGACGGCATCGAAGTCCTCAAGGAGAAGGATCGCTTGATCGTGAAGATGGCGCTCTTCGCCGTCTACGGCACGCGCATCCAAGAATCTGCGCAGAAAGCTATTAGAGAAGTGAAGGCCCGCGTGCGCGAGCTGGCCGGGCTGGACATTGATGACGTCATCATCGAGATCACGGGGATCGTCAGAGAGTGAGCGA
Organism: Candidatus Acetothermia bacterium; assembly: GCA_028275205.1. Classification (GTDB taxonomy): domain Bacteria; phylum Bipolaricaulota; class Bipolaricaulia; order RBG-16-55-9; family DRXL01; genus JANXCC01. The sequence continues at coordinate 2,250 of JAPWVB010000068.1, read as the reverse complement.
TGCGCCCCGACGAAATCGCCCAGATGTTCTCCCAGATCGCCCATCGCTACGACAGAGCCAACCACATTCTCAGCTTCAATCGCGACCGGGCGTGGCGTAAAATATTAGTCCAGCACGCTGCCCCCAAGCCTGGGGAACGGCTTCTCGATCTCTGTACGGGCACCGGCGATGTCGCCATCGAGTTTGCCAAGGCGTGCCCAGAGATGGAGATCGTTGGGCTTGATCTTTCAGAAGAGATGCTCCGTGTCGCTCGCGAGAAGCTTGCTCAGCTGAGCTTAGATCATCGGGTGCGACTTATTGTGGGGAATGCGCTTGAGCTTCCGTTTGCGGAAAACTCTTTTGAAATCGTTTCGCAAGCGTTTGGGCTGCGCAATCTTCCAGATCGCGCGCGCGGGCTGAAGGAGATCTATCGTGTGCTCTCCCCCGGTGGCCGGGCGCTCATTGTGGAGTTTTCCATCCCGCAAAGCTTTCTGATGCGCTTGGTCTACCTGCCGTATTTGCGATATATCGTGCCCATCGTTGGGGGGATGGTGTCGGGGTCGCGCGCGCCGTATGAGTATCTGCGCGACTCGATTGAGGGCTTTCCCGACCGCGCTCAAATTCTTGAAGAGCTCTACGAAGCGGGCTTTCGCCCCGTGGGGTATCGCGATCTCACGCTAGGGATCGCCACGCTCTACTGGGGCGGGAAGGCCAACTGCTGAGCCAGGGTGTGCAGCGCTCGACGAATGAGCCAGACGATCACGATCACAGCGATTAAGAGCGCGAACGCTAATTGCCACAGCGAGAGAGCAGGGCGCGCGCTCGTGGCCTTGACGTCTGCCTCGATCCCAGAGAGCTGAGTCTTCACGGCGCTCATATCGGCCATCAGCGCACCGATCTGCTGCGTCAGCTCAGATAATTTTTGATGGGTTTGGTTGTTCATCTCTGCGCTTTGCGTCTGCACGGCGTCGAGCTTGCGGGAGAGCTCCGCTATCGTCTCCCCGAGAGCCTGGAGCTGACGCTCCACGCTTTCGAGAGCTTGCTGCGTCATCGTGAGTTCTTCTTGATAGCGTCTGTTATCCCTAATAAGCTGCACAACAGGGCGTTGCACGCCCAAGAGCACGCTGAGATTGCGCTCCTCGCCCGTGCTCAGATCTTTTATCCAGATTTCAGCCTTGGGGACGCCCGGCTCCGTCGCGCGGAGGTAGCCCACGCGCTCTTGTGAGATCCAAAACCCAAAGCCCGAACGCCCATCGTCGGTGAGTTTGCGGGCGGGCCTTGCGGACGTGAGATCGAGCAGATAGAGATCGACTTTAGGAGTCTCTTCAGGGACGATGACCGTGAAGAGCAAGCGCTCCCCATCGGGCGAGAGCGCCGGGGCGACCACGATGCCCCCGCTATCATAGAGCGTCGCTTGCTCTCCGGTCTCTAGGGGGACTTCGTAGAGATTGACGCGCTCCTGGGCGCTCACGGAGAACGTCCGATCGTAGCCGTTGAAGTATAATTTTGTGCCATCGGGCGAAGCTATCAGAGAGAAGGGCGCAGGCACGAGCGGGAAGAACCCTCGGAGCACTCTTTGCTCGCACCCACATGCTAGGCTCACCAGAGCGATCTGCCCCTCCACGATCCGCACCGTCTCCGAATCTTCTGGGAGCATTCGTTCGACGCCTAGGACGAAGATCCCTTGGCCATCCGGTGCCCACAGGGGCCCCGGCTCGTAAGGCACATAGAAGATTCTCTTTCTCTCGCGATCGCGCATGAGCTTGAGTTGGTGCTCCTCGCGAGTCTCGCGATCGAAAAGAGAGAGCCAGAGATTCTCCCCATCGCTGCGATAGTACGCGATCTTCCTCCCATCGGGGGAGAACGTCGGCGCCCAGAGGAAACCGCGATCCCCGCGCAAGAGCTCTGTATATGTCTCTGTACGGCGCTGAAAGAGCATCAACCGCCACGGCCGGGAGGGCACGGCGCTGAGAATCCCTTGGGGTTCGAGAGGCGGACCATCAACATAGAGCAGTTCTTGCCCATCAGGGGAGAACGTAGCCCACGAGAGGTTCTCCCCTTCAGTGAGCACGGTCTGCACGCGCCCCGTCAGAGCATCTATCAGCCAGATGTGCCCAGAGCGCGGGAAGGCTTCATAAAGCCCCGTAGTCTCATTGGGCATCGTCAGGGCGATCACGCCGTCGGGGCTGACGCTGATTCTGTTGGGTATGGGCCAGCAGCCCGCCAAAATCACTGATAGCACAAACACAAAAAGACCCATAAGCCAGCGAT
>JAPWVB010000094.1 GCA_028275205.1 Candidatus Acetothermia bacterium | reverse complement strand
CGGGGGAGCGGCTTCGAATTTGTGGATGAGACCAAGGGCGGCGTCATCCCGCGGGAGTTCATCCCGGCAGTCCAGAAGGGCCTCGAAGAGTCCCTCGCCAGTGGCCCGCTCGGGGGCTTCCCCATCGTGGATATTCGCGCCGTGCTCTTTTATGGATCCTTCCACCCCGTTGATTCCAACGAGATCGCGTTCAAGACGGCCGCGGCGCGCGCGCTCACCCAAGCGTTCGAGAAGGCGAAGGCACTCTTACTCGAACCCATTATGATCGCGGAGATCGTTACTCCCGATGATTACGTCGGTGAGATCGTCACGGATCTCCAGTCGCGCCGTGCTCAGATCACGGCTATGGAGGTTCGTCATAATGCCCAGATCATTCGGGCGCTCATCCCCCTGGCGGAGACCTTCGGGTATGCTACACAATTGCGCTCGATCTCCCAGGGGCGCGCCACGTACAACTTACGGTTCTCACACTATGATGTTGTGCCCAATACTATTGCAGAAGAAGTCTTGAAAGGGAGACGGTAATGGCTCGCGAGAAGATTCGCATTCGACTGAAAGGCTACGATCACGAACTGGTCGACGACGCTACCCGACGGATCGTGAAGACCGCGCTGGAGACGCGGGCGAAGATCATCGGGCCGGTGCCGTTGCCCACGGAGGTCCATCGCTATACGGTGCTGCGCTCGCCCCACGTCAATAAGAAGTCGATGGAGCATTTCGAGCGCCGCGTCCACAAGAGACTGATAGATATCAAAGAGCCGACCTCGGAGACGATCAACGCGCTCATGGATATTGAGCTGCCAGCGGGGATCGACATTGAGGTGAAGCTGTGATATGGCTGTGGGGATTCTGGGTGAGAAATTGGGAATGATCACGTGGTTCGACGCCGAGGGCAAGGCCCTCGCGGCGACCGTGCTCTATGCCGAGCCATCCGTAATCACCCAAGTGAAATCTCTGGAGACCGACGGGTATAATGCGATCCAGCTTGGCTACGGCAAGGTGAAAGAGAAGAACGTCACCAAGCCCCTCAAGGGGCACTTCAACAAAGCCGGGGTAGCTCCCAAGCGCATCCTACGGGAGTTCCGCGTGGAGAACCCTCAAGAGTTCAAAGTGGGCCAAGAGCTGGGCGTGACGCTCTTTGCGGAGGGGGAGCTGGTCCATATAAGCGGGATCTCCAAGGGCAAGGGATTTGCTGGGGTGATGAAGCGCCACGATTTCTTAGGAGGGCCAGACTCCCACGGCATGAGCAAATGGCACCGTCGCCCTGGCTCGATCGGGTCCATCCGCGCCACTGGGCGGACGTTCAAAGGGTGGCGCATGGCCGGGCATATGGGGCATGAGCGCGTGACCGTGAAGAATCTGAGAGTCTTAAAAGTCTATCCCGAAAAGAATGTGATCATCGTGCAAGGGGCTGTTCCTGGCCCGCGGCGCGGTATTTTAGAGATTCGCAAGGCGGCTAAAGGGTGAATGGTATGGCTGAAGCGATGGTTGAGAAGAAAGGGTTAATCGCCCCGTTGTATAAATTTGACGGGGGTTCGGTCGAGCAGATCGAGCTAAGCGAGGGACTCTTTGGGTACAAAGTCAACAAAGATTTACTCTATCGGGCCGTGCGAGTCTATCTCTTGAACCTGCGGCAGGGGACGCATTCGACGAAGACGCGCGGCGAGGTGGTGGGCTCAGGCAAGAAGCCTTGGCCCCAAAAGCACACAGGACGGGCGCGTCATGGCATGCGGCGCTCGCCCCTGTGGCGCAAGGGTGGAGTCGTCTTTGGCCCAAAGCCCAAAGAGTATGACTATGAGCTCCCCAAGAAGATGCGCCGCCGGGCGCTGCAATCAGCCCTGATCGCCAAGCTCCAAGAGGCTCACTTGGGGGTCTTGGATCGCGTCGCGTTTGAGAGACCCAAGACGAAAGACGGTGTGCAGATGTTCACCCGCATCGGGCTGGTGAAAGACCCAAGAGATCTTCAAGACGCGCAGAATCAGTTCTTAGTCGTCGTCTCGCAAGCCGAGTGGGGGCTCCCGGTGAAGAAGACGTTCTCGAATCTGCCGTGGGCTACGTGTGTAGAATCAAACAGCCTCACGGTCTATGACATTCTGAAACACGAATATCTCTTGATAACTCAGCAAGCGCTCAAGGAGCTGGAGGCGCGCTGCGCCCTGGAGAAGGCGGTGAACTGAGATGGAATTCTTTGAAGATATCTTGCGCGAGCCCGTGATCAGTGAGAAGGGCTGGCGCCTCCAAGAGGAGAACAAATACGTCTTTGAGGTCCACCCGAAAGCAAATAAGAATCAGATCAAGCGCGCGGTGGAGCATCTCTTCAAAGTGAAAGTGCTTAAGGTCTGGACGCTGAATATGCCCAGCAAGCCCCGGACGAAGAAGTTCTATCAACATGGAGAGGTCCCCGGTTGGAAGAAGGCGGTCGTCCAAGTCGCGCCGGGGCAACGGATCGAAGTCTACGGTAAAGGGTGAGATGAGAGATGCCGACACGAAAGTTTAAGCCGATCACGCCCAGCCGCAGGCACATGGAGCTGCCGGACTTCAGCGAGCTTACGAAGAAAGATCCGGAGAAGAGCCTGCTGGAGCCACTCACCAAGAGCGGCGGGCGGAACAATCAAGGGCGCATCACTGTGCGCCATCGCGGCGGTGGGCACAAACGACTCTATCGAATCATTGACTTTGCTCGCGACAAGTGGGGCGTGCCCGCCAAGGTCGTCTCCAAGGAGTACGATCCCAACCGTTCGGCGTGGATCACGCTCTTACAGTACGCCGACGGCGAAAAGCGCTATATTCTCTCCCCGTTAAACTTAGAGATCGGGGCAGTGGTCGAAGCGGGGGAGAGTGTGGAGGCCCGGGTAGGCAATGCGCTCCCGCTGAAGAGGGTCCCCGTGGGGGCGCTGGTGCACTGTGTGGAGCTCTATCCGGGGAGCGGGGGCAAGGTCGCGCGAGCGGCGGGGACGGCCTGCCAAGTGATGGCCATCGAAGAGGGCTTCGCCCGGCTGCGCTTGCCCTCTGGAGAGATCCGGCTCTTCCCTGAAGACTGCATGGCTACTATAGGCCAATTGGGAAATATCGATCACAAGAACGTCGTCCATGGCAAAGCAGGGCGTGTGAGACACTTGGGGATTCGCCCGACGGTGCGCGGCACGGCCATGAACCCCGTGGATCATCCACACGGGGGTGGCGAGGGGCGGCACTATGTGGGCGGGCCGCCGCGCACGTTCTCTGGAAAACCCGCTAAGGGCGTGCGCACGCGCAAGCCGAATAAGCCCAGCGATCGGTTCATCGTCTCGCGGCGCAAGGGGGGGACGGTCTGATATGGCGCGCTCGCTGAAGAAGGGGCCCTATGTGCACCCGAAGCTCCTCAAAAAGATCGAGAAGATGAAGCGCGGGGAGATCTCGGAGATTAAAACTTGGTCCCGCGCGAGCATGATCACCCCGCAGATGGTGGGGCTGACGATCAAGGTGCACAACGGGCGGATGCATGTGCCGGTCTTTATCACGGAGACGATGGTGGGGCATCGGCTGGGGGAGTTTGCGCTGACGCGCACGTTCAAGGCACACGGGGGCATCAAGAAGAAGAAGGTCCCCACGCCTAAGTAGGAGCGATGATCATGCAAGCACGAGCTCTCGCGAAATGGATTCGGATATCGCCGGTGAAGGCCCGGTTGCTGGCCTCCCAGATCCAAGGCAAGCCGGTCGAGGAAGCGTTGCGCTTGACGCGCTTCGCCAAGGTGAAGGCCGCTCCTATCGTGCGCAAATGTTTAGAATCAGCTATCGCCAATGCCGAGCACAACTATAATATGGACGTAGATGCCCTGTGGGTCAAGGAGATCCGTGTGGACAAAGGGCCCTTCTGGAAGCGGCTGCGCCCTGGGTCTCGCGGCAAGGTCTCGATCCGCAAGCGCCGGATGAGCCATATCATGATCGTAGTCAGCGACGACCCGCGGCCCAGTATCGCCCAAGGGCAGGAAGGATAACTATGGGACACAAAACGCACCCGTACGGCTTGCGGTTGGGGATCAACAAGAAATGGCTCTCCAACTGGTTCTTCGAGAAGGACG
>JAPWVB010000067.1 GCA_028275205.1 Candidatus Acetothermia bacterium | reverse complement strand
CAAGGCGAAAGCCCCCAACGGCGAGTTCCCGGCCTACGCGCCCCCGGACGGCTGGACGAGGTGCCTCCGCAGCAAAAAGAAGCCCTCTGTAAGCGTCTTGACGACTTCGCTAGGCCAGAACCTAGATCAATCAGCGTGGATCAGAAATGAGCGCAATGCCCGCGATCTCTCCACCTTCAGTGTGCAGCTCCTCCTCAGGCCTCATATTCTCCTCAAGCCTGTCCACTGTAAGCTCATAGATTCGTTTCACGGAGTCTCCCACAAAGAGCTTCGTCTGTCCCAAGACCTTCGTTGCACACAGAGACCGGATGCGTGAGCTCACGCACGCCAGCACGTGTTCAGAACGCGGCCGGAGCTCGGAAGGCTCCAGCTCCCATGCTTGTACGCTCCCCTGCGCTGTCCCAGCTACTACGAACGGGGTATCGTGGAGCTCTGTCGCCACCACAGGATAAACAGCCCCATCGGCGCGCAAGACGACCTCCGGCGCGTTCAGCACGCGCCGCTGCAAGGCTTCTATGCGATAGAGATAACAATAACCGTCCCAACTCCCGTGGAGGACGCAGGGCTCGAGGGCGAGTTCGACAAGCTTGGTGCAGAAGGCCGGCCTGCGCCCACCCTTGAGAATATATGTCGGCGTGGTCCGCTGCTTGATAAGAGCCTCCTGAAGGTCCCATAGATAGATGAAATTGCGTTCCTGCGCACCCCCGGCTATCAAGATGCGCCCACCAATCTCGCGGACGTCTATCGAGAGCAGCCGTCCAGGAGTCCGCAGAATGCAACGCAGTTGCCCTCGCAGGTCATAGATCTTGACCGTCATGTCCATCGAGCAGACAAATAGTAAGAGCTGGCCATCTATCTCACAGGTCGTCACGTGCCAGACGCTGGCATCAGCCGCCTTGATCTGCCAGATCACATATCCGACAGGGTCTACTAAGGAGACCTTACCCAAGCGCGTGCCAACGGCGATTCGTGGCCCTTCGTTGGTCTTCACAGCACAGAGCGAGTAAATCAGATCTGGCGTACGGCCCTCCTGGAAGGGGAGGACGCTGCGTGGCTGGGTCCATCGGCCGTAATCGTAGATGTACAGGTGATGGCCGGAACCGGCAACCAGCGCAAGGCCACACGTCGTCGAGAACTCCTCCGTGCCGAAGTAGCGTGTCAGCCTATAACTCGCGATGATCTCGTTGAGCTTGGCTTCGGCTTGGTGCAGTAATTGTGCGTTCATGATAAACCCCTTTTATCTTCTGCCACTGCCACGAAAGGCGGACTGGAGTGCCCGGACGGGCCTCTTGCCATCAAGCAGTTGGTACACGAATAGAACGGGCACGATGCAGTTCAAGACAAATCCCACCACGAGACCAAGGACACCTATAGCCACAACAGAAAACCCAAAGGTTAAGAGCAAAATCCAGACGACCAACGGCACCGCTAAGATGAGGTCCTTCAACACGATTACTAAGAGAAAATACGCGGCGGCAGTCAGGACAACAGCCGAAGCTTGCACGATCTTTGCGAACCTGGAGCGCATCTGGGGGCTGCCCAAGGGGGGTCTGTTTGAGAACTCAATCTTCAGTTTCCCCAGGGACGCCGGATCGTCCACCAAGGGCCCAGACCACATCCCTTCGCGCATCCTGCGCCGACGGGAGGGCCGATCCAGCCAGTGAAAGATTTCTACAGCGCCAGCGAGGGGCAGCCCCCACAAAAGATACGGGCTCACATAGAGGATTATTGCCCCGAGCAGCAAACCGAAGTATCCAGCCAGGAGGCGTCCCGCGCTACCATACCTCCAAACCCAGTCCTGGCTGTGATACCCCCACAAGAACGAGAAAATGTTCTCGCTGAATTCATAGCCGACCAGCATATTTGCTCCTAACAAGCTCAAGCAAACCGCTCCAACAGCGACGAAAGTGCCAAGCACGAGTGTCCCCGTGACCCCGATGCTCTTGAGGGTGAGCTCAAGTGTCTCAAGGAAGAACCGAGCGACGCGCTCGCGCCAGCTCGAGCACCCCAGAGCCCAGTCAGGAAGCGAAGTCTCCACGATCGCAGGGCTCGCCCCATTACGGTGTAGGCTCAGCGCTGGGATCATCATCAGATGGCGCAGGGCTTCCACTCGGGTATCGGATGGCATCCGCTTGCCGGCGGACGCGCAGGAGCTCTCCAAGCCGGATGCACAGCTCGGCGCGGACGTCATCCCGTGCGATCGCTTCATACAGCTCTTCAGTATCCCATCCCAGCTGGCGCGCCGCAGCCTCCGCCGTGTAGACAACGCGATCAAGCTCATGTTCTACCCGCTCTGCTACAGGGATCTCATCGGCTACTAAGAGCGCTTCCTGCAGATACGTCAGCGCCACGTAGACCTCGATGAGATCTAAGGGCACCTGGGTGTTCGCTACGAGCTCCTGGATCTGCCGCCGGTGCTCCAGCTGCCTCACCCGCGCCAGGTACTCATCCACGACGAGTAGGGCCTTCAGATCATCAATGGTCTGAGCGTGCTCCAGTCGAGACAGTACTGTCTCATTGCGCAGCCAACTGATGAACGTCCGCGCGATCATCGAGAACTTTGGGTTGATGCGCTTCCAGGGCTCTCGTGTCACATCGAGCGGGGAGTACGTGGCCTGGGCGACAATCTGTTCAGCTTGTTCGAATGGGCTCATACAGTCGCCTCCTCTGCAGCGAAGATCCTTTCGCACGAGCAAGGTTCTTTCACCGAGTGCAGGCCAAGGCGGCTCGGCAGGCTCGCGCTGTATCCCAGGGTTCCCCGGACAGGGGGGCCATACGCATCGGGCCTGAGCACAGCGCCTGCCTCCCCTGCCATCAAGGCAGCTATGATCATATTGGGCATGACCACACTGGGCTCTGGCGCTTGGGCACAGCTTTGGCGGTCGCGCCCTTCTCGCCGCTCCTGCTCAGCCAAGTACTCGATCCTGCCCTGACAATTGAGACAAGCGGTATCCCCAGGACGATAGACCATCACTTGGCCCCCATACGGCGAGGTCCCACCATCGATGAGAGCAAGCTGACAGCGTACAGCAATGCGAGAGAGCAAAGCCCTGGCGGCGAAATTGTCCACCGCCGAGAAGATCAAATCAGGCTGATGTGACTGAAAGTAGGCTGCGCTCACCCGCTCGACGAGGGCCACGCACTCAACGCTGGCGTTGAGCTTGTGGAGCTTGCGGGCGAGCTCTGGGGCCTTAGCCTGCCCCACAGCCTCGTAGAACAAGACCTGACGATTGAGGTTGTGCCCCTCAATCTGGTCGTAGTCAACGATCGTTAGCCGGCGCACGCCGCTGAGCACCAAAGCGATACCAAGCCAATTCCCCAGGGCGCCCGCCCCGACTAAGAGACAATCCCCTCCGTAAGCACCACCCGTCACGGTGTAGTCCCTGTCGGCATCAAATCTGTTCTTGCTCTGACGGTTATAGATGAGCATCTGCGAGATGGGCTGGTCACGCTCATCAAGAGGCATCAAGATTTTGCGGGCTTCCTCGAGTGCCAACCCAGCTATGAACATGGCTGTTACCACATCTTGCTGCTGACCACTGAAGCTAGGCAAGCAGTACTCCTCCTCGGAGAGCGGGTGTTCGCGCCCCCAGAGGTGCACGGACAGGCGGCCTTCCGTCGGGCTTGCTGCACCAAAGATCACAGGGACACACCATTTCTGGCTGTAGCGCAAGCACGCGTATTTTGATATAGGATCAGCTGAAGCCTCAATCACGAGCGAAGGCGTGGGGAGGAGACGGAAACACTCTTCGTAGAGCAGCCTCACCCTCTGCCCGAACACGCGGATTTCCGGATTGACTTTTTTGACAAGCTGGGTGAGCTGGGGTGCACGCGGCTGTTGCCCTCTGCCAAGCAAGCGGAGCATGTCACGCGTGCGGCCTGTCTGAGTCCAGGCAGAATCTACAATGCCAATCCGCCCCACGCCCAGGCAGGCCAGCCCCAGAGCGATCAATTGCCCAAGTAGATCTGCTCCGACTACAACTACGAACGCTTGGGCAAGCCGCTCTTGAGACCATCCAGGGATTCCCCTCTGCCGATCATAGCGGTCCATCGCTGGTCACCAGTCTGCAGGGTGCTGCTGCCCCTCACGAGGAAGGAGCTCCTCATCCTCTTCGTCGGCTTCACCCCAGGCACGCCACCCCCAAGTCCAGTACTCGCGGCTCACCTTCTCTTTAATCTCCTTGCGGAGTTCATCCGCGTCTTCATAGAGAATATTCAGCTTGACTTCGTAGCTCATCGTCTCCTCATCAGCACAGCCGCCCCAGCGCTTGAGCATGATCTCGGCGTAGGTCTCGGAGCTCTCCGCAGTGACCACGAGCGAGTAGGCGTAGCTAACGAACTGAACCGCCTTGAGTTTCACTTGGGAGATAGTGATCCGGCCGAGAGGGCCATCGCCTCGAAGCTCGAGCGTCGCGTTGGCACCGGAGATGATCAGGACGTCTCCCTTGAGCTCCGTGCGTATCTCCCCAGGGAAGACGAGCTCTTCAGCATCAAGTGTGACAAAGTTGACTGGCCCTACTTGGTGGAGCACTACTTCATGGTTACGGTCGTCAATGTAGGAATGATAAGGCTTGAAGCGGGGATGCGAATGGACCCACCCCAAACACTTCTTGCCTCGCCGCGCGATCTCCTGGCCCGCTTTGATGACACTCTCCGGGCGTACTGTGCACGACCCTGTCGTGACCTTCTGATCTGGAGCTAACAGCACATCGTCCACAATGGGGCGATCACTTTTGGCGTCGCCCAGCAGATAACCATAATATTCAGCATCGTCGAACTCTTCAGCGATGAGGCGCGCGTAGGCTTGCGCCTTCCGCAGCGCTCGCTCGGTGATCGTTAGATATTTGAAGGGGCTTTTAGGATCCGCCAGCGAGGACCGCCGGATGAACTCCGCTAACGTCATGGTGTAACCTCCTTCACGGGCTGTTGGTGACAGGCAGGTTAAGCTGCTGGACTCTTTCCCAGCTAATGCGCCGGTGGGGCATGGCTTCCAGCTTCCGCCGCGGAGTGTTCCTGTTGTATGGATGATAGCCGCGGAGGAGGGTCACCCGAGCATCGAGCAAGTATTGATAGATGGCTTCCTCCACACTTCGCCCGCTCCGCCATGACCAGTCATACGACCCCATGCAGATGGTTCGATCGGAGCCATCCCCAGTGTAGGGGTGCTCATAGCCTGGCGTCAGCACCTGAGCTGGAGGTTGAAAGTCCACTTGCCCCGTACCCCAATTGAAGGAGAGCGGGACACCAACGCGTGTCTGGCCAAAATGATAGAAAGCTCCCGGTTCATTGTAGTCCATCAGGACAAACTCTGGCACCTCAAGGTAGACCCACCAGCTCTCCTCGAAGCGCACAATGCCGGCATGATCGTCGCGATACAAGTAGAGCAAGCCGTCCTCTTGGTACCTGCCGAGGGCATAGAGGTGCTCACGACGCCTCTGCAACTCTTGGAAGCAGCGTGCCACTGCCTGGGCTTCCGTCACAGCTCGCAATGTTGCACTGAGCAACTGGTTGAACTGCTCCTCAACCTCCCAGAGGAAGCGGCAAGAGGACAGGGAGGAGCAGTAGAGACGCCCTTGAAAATAGATCAACGGATCACACTGCTCCTCCCTCGCATGGATGGTGAGGTGGTAGACTTTGTCGTCGAGGATGAGTGCATCCTCCCCGAGTACCATGGTGAGGAGACCGGAGCCCAACAGCTGCATGTCAGTCAGCAAGCTTGTGGGCTCCGGCATCTCATCATTAGGAGCCTCGGCCACGAGAGGCTCTTGCTCAGGGAGACCCCGCCAGCGGCGCATGGCTCGCACCAGAGGGATCATGCGAGTCCGAAGAAAGCGCACAACCTGCTCCTCCGCAAACAGCTGCTGCATCTGCGCTATATCGCCTTGCAGACAATGAAATCTATACAGCTGAAGCTCAGCAGCGAATGCCTGCGCATAGAGCTCCTCGAGCTCAGAGAGCCTCGCCAGTGGAACCAAGCCGTAGGGCTGGCCGTCAAACAGGAGGCGATCTGCAGACGGCTCAACCCCATCGCATAGGTAGGCCTGCCCCGCAAGCACCACCACTGGGGTCTCTGCAGCAAGAGCGAAGAAGAGCTGCCGTGGCAGAGAGACCTGTGTCATGCCTCTTTAGCCCCCACCGCTCTCTTGACTCGAGGCCATGACCGTGAGCGTCTTCACGACAATAGGGTCGCGCTCCGGTTCAATGAACCGCCCCAGACGCTCGCTTTGCATGGGCGCAGGCTGCCCATT